>DASXUC010000089.1:0-49670 GCA_036505015.1 bacterium
GGGTAAGCTGACGGGCGCGAGACGGAGGAGCGACGATGGTGGGTGTTTCTTGCGCGTACCGTGTCCAACGCCTGACGGAAAGACCGCCCTGGATCTCTACGAGAAGCGCGTGACCTGGATCACCGACGAAATGCGGGCAAGCGCTCGCGCACACGGCTGCCGGTTTCACCGGGCCTGGTACGCCGAGGATGGGTCCGCCTTCTACGCCCTCGCGTTGTGGGAAAGTCGCGATGGCGCTAGGGCGTTTTTCGAGGAGTGGCAGATCAAGAACGAGCCGGGCGAGGTGGCGATCCGTCTCGCGGGTGACGTTGGTCTCGTGCCGCTTCCCTAGCCGCCTGACGGACATTCTAGACGAGGTTGAAGTCGGAGGTCGCCCTTCGACAGTTCAGGGCGACGGCAAGTGTAACAGGCTCAGGGCGAACGGCGCGTTTGACAGCCAAGGGGAAGCAGGCCCTCCGGCCGAGTGCCTGGCACGCGGATTGAAGCACGCGCTTGTCTAGAAGTCGATGACTCAAATGGGCTAATCGGGCGGCGCCCGCTTGCGGGGATGTATCAAATATGATACTGTTTCGTTGGAGGGCAGGATTGTGAGCATCAGGGGAACGTTTTGTGGGCCGGCTAAGGACGCGAGGCTTCGAGTTTCGATGGTATGTAAGCGATCACCCTCCTCCTCACGTGCATATCTTTGATGAGAAGGGGCGAGCGTTGGAGGAGGCCGGGTTTCTGAGGGGGCCTGAGGAATAGATGATGCGCGCGACCGCTCCTGTGGTTGCAAGAGGGAAATTGAGGGACTGCCTTTACGATGCGGAGAGGCGGGAGTTCGTGGTCGTTTTTCAAGATGGCCGGATGTACCGAGTCCGCCGGGATTGGCTCACGGGGGACGATGGTACTAAGATTCTGCGAGTTCATGTTGAGCTAGATGGGGCAGCCTTCGTCGTAGAACAGGCTTCGGGCAACCGCCTAGAGATCCCATGGGATTTTGTCCTTTATCATTCCGATCCTACGTATCGATACTACAAGGGCAACAAGATCCAGCAGGATCTTGAAAGAGACGCGGCCGTTCACATCGGGAGGCGCATTCGGGAGTTGCGGCAGGCGAAGGGGCTGACGGCTAACGAGTTGGCGAGGCGATCGGGAGTCCTGCGTCCCAATGTCTCCCGACTTGAAGGTGGAAAGCATGTGCCGACGATCGATACCCTTGAGCGTATCGCCCGAGCTCTTCACGTGTCGCTGGTCGAATTGCTGCCGCCACAAAAGGTGCGCGAGGACCTCCCGGCCAGGGGAGTTCCTCACGCAGCGCCGCGGGCCAGGTCCCATGCGCGGCGGCGAGCAGGAAGGAGTAAATAGGCGGATTGAAGCATGCCTGCGGCGAGAAGTCGATGACTCGGTTGGAGCAAAGAGGCAAATCTGTTTAGCCACTCCTTGCAGGGAAGATCGCGAGGATGACGATGTTCTCGTCAGTCACTGCGTAGCTCACGCACCAGTCTCTCATGAAGAAGTATCTGAACCCGGCATAAGGCTGATGCGTCCGAACCGGATACATCTCAGGGAACTCGGAAAGTATCTCGACGCGATAGGAGACCTCTTGCCGGACTGACTCTGGCAGTTTGCGAAACACCTCCGCAGCCGGTTTGGTCCATTGGAGTCTCACCGCGACCTCTTTGTTCGGTTTTCCTCTCGGAGGAGGCGTTCGTGAGGAACAAGACCCCCCCGCTTCCATGCAGCAAGGCCAGCCTCCAAGGCAGTCCGCGCATCTCGGCGGCTCAGAACGACATCCAGAGCTCGCTCGATGTTCTCGCGTTCGGCGAAGTACCGGAGCGCCTCGCGCACGACGAAACTCTTGTTCCCCGCCCTGGGCTGAGCCAGCTCTTCGAGCAGGCGGAATGTCTGATCGTCCAGGACTACCTGAACCTTCTTGACCACCACAGTCCTCCAAAGTCATGACTTAGCATGACTATACCACAACCTGCCTCAGACTGCGGAAAATCCACTGCTGGAACTCCGACCAAGTGCCTGGCAACGCTGTTTCACTCAGATCTGAGATTGCTTCGGCCCCTTCGGGCCTCGCAATGACGGAACAGGATCGGCCTCGCAGTGACTACTAAGCTATTCCAGTGCCTTCTTCAGAGCTTCCCGAAGCGAGAGGATCCTGACCCCGTTACCCGTTCGACCGAATAGCCGGCCAAAGTGGGTGCGGTCTCCGGTGACAAACGCGTCGACGGCACCTGCGATAGCCGCTGCCAGTACTGGCGCGTCTTCGGCGGGCAGATCGTATGTTTGTTGGATGCGCTCGACCGTGTCGGGCGGCGCTTCGGGAATCGTCTCTACGATGCGGAGGATGACTTCAAGCCGGGGCAACTCTTTAGGATAGCGGGCCTCAAGATTTCGACGCGCTTCTTCAACGGCATGCGCGGAGGTGAAAGTCTTGCAGAAACCACGGTTGGCTAGATCAATCAGTGCGGCGGAACGACCGGTAGGGCTAACGCAGGCTGAGAAGAGGATGTTGGCATCCAGGAAGAACTCCATCAGGCGCCAGGCCCGCGCTTGCGGCGCAGGCGCTGAGCCTCAGGTTTGGACAGCCGATCTTCCCGCGCGAATTCACGGACGCGGGCGTCACTGTACACCTCGATGGGATAAGCTGCGGCAGGGCGTAGGATGATGGATCCTTCAGGAGTCGTATCGACCAGCAGCAGCGTCCGTTCGCCGATTCCCAGCTGGCGTAGTACGCTCCGGGGAATTGATATCTGCCCTTTCTTGCCAAGTTTGACGATTTCCACAGGACCAGGTTAGCAGGATATCCGGATTCCGGCAAGCCGGTTTTTTCCCCGAACCGGGGATTGACTCAGATCTGAGATTGCTTCGGCCCGCCACGCCCTTACGGGCTCGCGGCTGCGCCTCACACGGGCCTCGCAATGACGGAAGAGGATTCGGTCTCGCAATGACGGAAGAGGTTCGGCCTCGCAAGCAGCTCGTTACTCGCCCAGCACTGCAAACCCGATCTTAGAAGCCTCCGCGGCCAGCCGCCGGTCAATTGTGATGAAGTTGCGGCCTCTGGGACGTTCCTTGCACCACATAAGAGCCGAGGCCAACTGGAACGCGTCGCCTGCGCGAAGTTCATAGCGTAGCGGCAATTGCTCTGCCATCGTGCGAAGACCGTCGGTCGGGAGAATTTCAGTCCAAGTACGTCTAACCGTGCTGAGGCGTCCCAAGGTTTGAGGCACCTCTGTGTTAGTGATCGTGCCATTTCGCTCGAGACGCGCGAATGCACTGTGCGCCTCCACCGAGGTCCCCCACCAAACAACGACTTGTCTGTGCATCTGTAGCAGCCGGCGCACTCGGCCAGTACTGGGCTGATGAACGCACAGTGCGACGATGGCGCTGGCGTCCCAGAACGCCACTCAGCGCTCTTCCCGGTCGGCAGCGATTGCGGCCTGGATATCCTTCATCGAGACCCGTGGCGCCGGCATGTCCCAGAAATCGGCTGGGAGAGGCCGTTCTGCGGGGCGCATCTGGCCCGTGGCAATCAGCTCTTGCTCTTCTGCGCTGTAGTCGTCAAGTGAAAGGGGGACGATCTTGGCGATCGGCTTCTTGCGGTCGCGGATCACGATTTCTTCCCCCTGGCGCACCTTGTCCAGGTAGGCGCTCAGCCGGTTCTTCAGTTCGGCAATGTTCACAGTCCGCATGCCGTGGGTTCTCACATGGCTATAATAGCCAGGTTGGAACTCCTTGGCAATGGCTCGACTGAGTCAAACAGGGACAGCGGAAAGCGCGAAGTCGATGGCCTGGTCCAGAGTCATCGACCGTCCCTCGGTCCAGGCGGTCGTGAAGGCGGGTTCACCGAGAGCCGTTCGCGTTTCGGCGACGAGCTGATCGTAGCCGTCGCGAATGAAAGGTGGGGGCGGGACGCTTATGGCTTCACGCAAGGCCTCGGCGGCGCCGAAGAGGACGGCGGCGCGGCGCATCTGGTTCTGGGCGGTAGCAACGGCGGCGCGGCCGATCAGAGACGTGGCGAGACCCCGTCTGTCGCCGAGTTCCTGCCGCAGCACGAGACTTTCTCTGAATCGCATCTCTGCCCGTTCGTAGTTGCGCTCGCTCCACGCCAAGATGCCGAGGTTGCTGAGGGAGAACGCGATTCCCCACTTGTCCCCTAGTTCCTGAAACAAGGCGAGGGCTTCTTCAAAGGCGTGGCGGGCGCGTTCGAGGTCGCCCATTTCGCGCAGGACGAGACCAAGGCTGGTAAGCACGAATCCGGTACCGACCTTGTCCCCGGTCGTGGCGAAGTAAGTGAGGCTTTCGTTGAAGTAGGCTACCGCCTTTTCAGTCTCCCGTGAGTCCCGAGCAACCAGCCCCAGTACGAGCAGTGACCCAGCGATCCCATCAGCCTCCCCGAGTTCTCTGCTGAGGGCGAGACTCTGCTCCCCGAATTCTCTGGCTTCCTTGTAATTCTCGATGCGGCAGGCTTCCAGTCCGAGGATCGTGAGGCAGAACGCGGTTCCGCGTCTATCGTTCAGGCGGCGGGAGACAGTCAGGGCTTCGTCGGCAAGCTCCTTCGCGCGTTTGACGTCGTCCTGGTAAAACGCGAGGTAGGCGGCTCCGTTGAGCACCTTGACCCGCGCCGGGGAGTCGAGGTCACCGGTCTTGGACAGGGTGCGCTCCAGCCACTCCCGGCCTTCGCTCCAGTAGCCGCGGATGACCCAGAACCGCCACAGTGCGCCGCTCAGACGCAGCCCGGAATCCGCTCCTTCCGGCTCAAGCAGAGACCACTCAAGCGCGGCCTTCATGTTCTCGTACTCGCGGTCCATCCGAACGAGCCCATCTGTCTGCTCAGGCCCACTTAGGAGCGACGCGGCTGTCTCGGCCAGCTTGAGGTACCAGTCCCGGTGTCGGGTCCGGATGAGCGGTTCTTCGCCCGCGGCGACGAGTTTCTCCCGGGCGTACAGACGGATCGTTTCCAGGAGCCGGTAGCGCGGCTCGTCTTCCTCAAACCGCACAAGCGAACGGTCGACGAGGGACGTCAGGGCGTCAAGGAGTTCGGTGTGCTTGGAGTCGTCCGTCGCGCAGATGGCTTCGACCGCCTCGAGCGTGCATCCACCCGCGAACACGGAGAGGAACCGCAGCACGACCTGCTCCGGCAGCGTCAGCAGGTTGTAGCTCCAATCCAGCGTGGCCTGAAGGGTCTGGTGCTGCGGTGGGACAGTGCGCATTCCGGAGGTCAGGAGGCGGAACCGGTCATCCAGACGGGCCGCGATGTCCTCCACCGACAGGGCTCTCACCCGTGCCGCCGCAAGTTCGATCGCGAGAGGAATGCCGTCGAGCCGGGCACAGATCTGGGCAACCGCCGGTGCGTTTCGGGCTGTCAGGGCGAAGCGCGGCTGGCTGAGCACAGCACGATCGACGAACAGACGGACAGACTCGTACATCTTCAGATCGTCAAGTGCCGGCAGGCGCGCCGGATCGGGCATCGACAGCGGCGGCACCTGGTACGTCACCTCACCCTCGACGCCGAGGGCCACCTGGCTGGTCGCGAGGATGCGCAGGCGCGGAGAAGCGCGCAGCATCACCGTGACCAGGTCCGCGCACACCGTCCGCAGGTGCTCGCAGTTGTCCATCAGCAGGAGCAGCGATCGCGTGCGGAGGAAGTCGGTCAGAGTGTTGAGCAGCGACGGCCGGTCGATCTGGTTCCGCACGCCCAGCGTGGCGGCCACCGCCTCCTCGACCATCTTCGGATCGGAGACCGTGGCGAGTTCCACCAGCCACACACCGTCTTCAAACTTCTCAATCAGGTCGGCCCCGGCCTGGAGAGCGAGCCGGGTCTTTCCGGATCCGCCGGGCCCGGTCAGCGTCAGCAGCGGCGTGGTCGTAAGGCGGTCTTTGATCTCGGAGAGCTCGCGCTCACGGCCGACGAAGTTGGTGAGCTGGCGCGGAAGGTTGTTGGGCAGCGTATCCAGCGTCCGCAGGGGTGGGAAGTCGGTAGGGAGGCCGGGGGCGATGATCTGGAAGACCTGCTCGGGACGGGCTAGGTCCTTGAGCCGGAAGCGGCCGCGGTCTTGCAGCGAGACCTCCGGCGGCAGGTCGTCGGCGACCAGAGCGCTCGTTGCTTCGGACACCAGGATCTGCCCGCCGTGGCCGGCGGCCAGCAGGCGCGCGACCCGGTTGAGGGCAGGGCCGAAATAGTCGCCGTCGCGGGCTTCAGCCCGGCCCGTATGGACCGCCATGCGCACTCGGACGCCGCCGGGAACTGCCCAGGATTCGGCCGCCAATTTCTGTTGTGTCTCACGGGCCGCGGCCAGGGCCTCGGGCGCTGCTGCGAAGACCGCGTACACGCCGTCGCCGACGGTCTTGAAGATCTGCCCGCCGTGGCCGGCGATGACCTCGCGCAAGAGGGCGTCGTGGCGCGCGAGGGCCTGCTTCATCGCGTCGGGATGCTGCTCCCAGAGGCGTGTGCTGCCCTCGATGTCGGTGAAGAGGAATGTGACGGTGCCGGTGGGGAGCGATGTCATCGCTTTGATGGCGTTCGATGCCGCCCCTCACCCCACCCTCTCCCCGCTGGTACCCGGTACCGGGTACCGACTCCGCGCCAAATCTGTACCGGGTACAGATTCCGCATCGAAACGGTACCCGGTACTCATTCTCACGTAGTCGATGACTCGATTGGGCTAATCAGGTAGCATTGTCTTCGTAACCCCCATGCGAACGGCCGAAAATCTGACCCATCAGACTGGTCCCGAAGGGGAGTTTACCCGCCTCGTCGAGGGGATCCGGCGGGATCAGGGGTTCCGATCCGTCTTTGTAGTCGTTCCCACGCATGTCCTCGGGGAGCGCCTCCTCCGCATCATTTCCGCAACCCGCCCGTCGATCAACGTCAGGTTCGTGACCTTTCCCGATCTGGCGCAGGCAGTAGCCATCGCGGAGCTCGTGAAGTCCAGCCGGATTCCAATGCCGTCGATGGCGGACTTCCTGGCGGCGAGGAAGGCGATTCAGGCGAAGGTTCGGCCGGACGGGTACCTGGGGCCGATCAAGGACTTTCCGGGGACTCCGCGGGCAGTACTAAAGACGCTGACGGACCTGAAAAAAGCGGGAATTGGACCGGAGGATCTACACGGGATCGCGGGATCAAGGGATCGCGGGATCACGACCGGATCGACCAGGCCGATTCAGCAGGGGTTGTTCGGGATGGATGCGTCCAGTCGGCGGAAACTGGCGGAACTAGCGGAGATCTACGCGGAGGTCGAGCGGCTGAAAGACGAGGCCGGCTATCTCGATGACAGCGACAAGCTGGCGATGGCCGCCGAGGTGGCCACATCGAGCAAGTTACTCGATGAGGCAGCGGCCATTTGCCTGTATGGATTTGCTGAGCTGAATGAGTTAGAAAAGCGGTTCTTCGCAGCGTGCGCGAAGGGGCGGACGGCGTATGCGTTTGTGCCGGGGGATGTTGCTGGATACACCAGGCCGCTGGTTGACTGGCTCGACGGAATCCCGGGATTGCTTCGCTTCGCCGGCTCAAGCGCCGGCTCCGCTCGCAATGACCATAATGCCATCTTCTCGGCGCCGGGCGTCACCCAGGAAGTCGAAGAGATTGCCCGGCGGATCCTGGTGTTTGCGGCGCAGCCGGGCGCGACGTTTTCCGATGCCGCAGTACTCCTGCGGAATCCCGAGGAGTACGAGCGGACGATCCGTGACGTGTTCACCGCGGCGGGAATCCCGCACGTGTTTCTCAACGGGACGCCGTTTGCGGATACGCTGGTCGGGCGGCTGATCCGCCTGTTGCTGCGGATCCGACTCGGCGGCTATCCGCGGCCGGACACGATGGAGTTTCTGGAACTCGCGCCGCTGCGGCCATCTTTGCTGAGAGAGTTCCCCGGTGCATCGCCCGCGGACTGGGATCGGTACAGCCGCGAAGCCGGCATCGTGGAAGGACGCGAGCACTGGGCGCGGATCCCGGAGATGCGGCGGCGGACCCAATGGCGGATCGATCGAGAAAGCAAGAAGCCGGCCGACGAGCGCGACACCGCGGCGATCGAAGCCTTTACCCGCGATCTGGGATCGCTGGCGGTGTTCGAGAACGTGCTCAACCTGCTGCTGATGCGGTTGGACGAGATCCCGACCCAGGGCACGATCGCGGAATTGATGGGGCGGCTGCTGCGGGCGCTGCTGTCGGTGTCGCGCCTGCCGGACGCCGATCGCGCGGTCGTGCGGATCCTGGCGAACATCGCCCGCGAGTCGGTGGCCGATGAGGTCGTCTCACTGCAGACCTTCGCCTCGCTGGTCGACGACCTGCTGCAGCAGCGATTAGAGGCTCACGACATCTACCGCACAGGCAAGGTCATGATCTCGTCGCTCACCGGTGCGCTGGGCCTGCCGTTCAAGTTGGTGGCGATCGCGGGTCTGGTGGAGCGATCGTTCCCGCCACCGCCGAGGCAGGATCCCGTGCTGTTGGACAAGGAACGCGAGGCGCTCAATGCCTCATTCAAGACCTCGCTGCGGACACGGGAGCGTCAGGCGCTGGATGAACAATTCTTCTTCCAGCACGCGCTCGGCGCCGCCTCATACGCCGTCGTCCTCTCCTATCCGCGGCTCGATTCCGCCACCGGCCAGATCAGAGTGGCGTCGCACTTCCTGCTGCGGGTGGCCGAGGTGACGGCCGGCCAACCGATGGATTACCACGCGTTTGAGAAAGTCGTCGAGCGCATCCCAATCGGCCGTCTGGATCCCGGTCCTGCGCGGCTCACTGCCGGGGAGTGGGATCTGGCGACCGTCACCCAGGCGGTCCAGGCCGCCGACGGCACACGGCTCGGCGTCCTTCCCGGCTTCGCGGCCATCGTTCGCGGCACGGCCGCTGAAGCGGCGCGATGGGGGCAGCCCACCTTCAGCGCCTACGACGGCATGTTGCGCGTTGCGGTCGCGCCGCCTGATCTGATGGCGCCGACGCAGCTGGAAACCTACGCGACGTGTCCGTTCAAGTTCTTCGGGCAGAAGGTGCTCGGCGTCCGCGAGATCGACGAGCCGGAATCCGTCGAGACACTGACGGCGCTGGATCGCGGGTCGATCCTCCACGACATTCTCGAGCAGTTCATGTCCGGGTTGAAACGCGATGGGCTGCTGCCCTTCGATCCAGCGCAGAAAGACGAATATCAGCGACACCTCCGCGAGGCCGCGCACGCAGTGTTCCATGAGTTCGAAGACGGCGGGGCGGTCGGATACCCGTTCATGTGGGTGGTGGAACAGGGGCGAATCCTCACCGACCTGGAGGCGTTCCTGGCCGGGGAACTGGCCGAGCGGGAAGGCTTCGTGCCCGAATACTTCGAGGCGCGGTTCGGGCCGGTACCCGAGTGGGCGAGGCTGAAGCCGGGATCCATCACCGAGCCCCTGGTGCTGGACATCGACGGCAAGGTAATGAAGGTCGGCGGCTACATCGATCGCATCGACGTGCATCCGGGGGGCCAGGCCCGGGTCATCGACTACAAGTCGGGGCGGAACTACGGCGAGAAAGACAACCTCTTCCGCGGCGGCAAGAGCCTGCAGCTGCCGCTGTACATGCTGGCCGCGGACGCCATTTTGAAGAAACACGGGCTCGGCGCTACGGCGGGAGAGTCGCAATATTACTACATCACCGCCCGCGGCGGGTTCAAACGGGTAGTCTTCACGCGTGACCAGTTCACCGTGCGCGACGCCGAGTTCAAGACCATCCTGGCCACGGCGGCGCAGGGCATCGAATCGGGCCTCTTCCCCCAGAATCCTGACGGCGGAGACAACTGCACGTTCTGTGAATTCACATCGGTCTGCGGGCATGCACGGGTCGCCCTGGTTGACCGGAAGATCGAGGACCCGGCCATTGCCCCGCTGGTGGAGATGTGGGAAATCGAATGAACGCGAACAGGCGAACAGCCGAACAGGCGAACACAGGACCAGCGACCGCGCTTCCGGACGAGGCGGCGCGGGAGCATGTCCGGACGCGGCTCGATCAGACGTTTGTGGTCGAAGCCGGGGCCGGCACAGGCAAGACGAGTTTGCTGGTCGATCGGGTCGAGAACCTGATCGCATCCGGACGGGCACGGCTCCGCAACATCATCGCGATTACCTTCACGGAAAAGGCAGCGGCGGAATTACGGGTGGCGATCCGCCAGCGGATCGGGCGCCGGCTGCACGAGACCGATCCGGAGATCGGCCAGCGCTTCCACGCGGCCCTCGCCGACTTGGAGATTGCGCCGGTGTCCACCATCCACGCGTTTGCCGCGGACCTGCTGCGGGAGCGTCCGGTCGAAGCGGGGGTCGACCCGGCGTTCGCGGTCGCCGATGAACTGCAGGCCTCGCTGTTTCGGACGGAAGCCTGGGACCGCTGGCTGGAAAAGCAAAAGGATGCGGCGCCGGAGGGCCTGCGCGAGGCGGTGGAGTTCGGGTTATCATTGACGCAGCTGCGGGACGTTGGCGATGATTTGATCCGATTCCGCGACGTGCTGACCCAAGATCTCGACCGCGGACCCCAGCCGCAAGATCCGCTGGCGTGGCTGCGCGGAGCCGAGCCGGTCATGCGCGCCGCCATTAAACGGATCGACGCCGATTGTCGGGATAAGGCCGATGTCGGTGCCTCCGATCTCTTGGAACTCGGCCAGACGCTCGATCTGTTGGGACGGCTGGCGGAGTCCGAAGCCCGCCGTGCGGTGCTGGGCGGTATGCTCCGGCTGAAAATTCGTGGGCGGGTCGGCAGTTGGAAAGCCGGCGCCCTGCAGCAGATCCGCGAACGGTTGGGCGGACTGCTGGCGGAGTTGGAGAGCCTGAAACAAGCGCACGGTCACTGGCTCGCCGCGGGGGCGGTGAACTGGCTGCGTGGATACGTCGCGGAATACCAGGCGTTGAAGGCGCGGGAAGGGATTCTGGACTTCGACGACCTGCTGCTCCTGGCGCGCAACATGCTGCGCGGGAACCGCGACGTCCGGCGCGATTTTCAAGAGCGCTTCGAGGCCGTCCTCGTGGACGAGTTTCAGGATACTGACCCGCTGCAGGCCGAGATCATCTTCTTCCTCGCCGAAGACGGACCGGCGGCCGATACCTGGACGACGGCGCAGTTGGTGCCGGGCAAACTGTTCATCGTCGGCGATCCCAAGCAGTCGATTTACGCGTTCCGGCGAGCGGACATCGAGACGTACGAGCTCGCCAAAGAGGTGCTCCAGAAGTCGGGCGCCCTGGAGTACATCACGGCCAACTTCCGGTCGGTCCAGCCGATCCTCGACGCCGTCAATGCCACGTTCCGGAATCGCATGACGCGTCCGGACGACGGCATGTACCAGCCCGAGTACGTCGAGCTGGAGCCGTCGCACCGCACCCGCGGGTCCGACGACTCGCCCGCGCTGATCATGCTGTACCCCGACCCGGAAGCCAATCCGGCTAGCGACGTGGCGACGCTTCGCGGGATCGAAGCCGAGGGCGTGGCCGCGTTCATCCGGCACATGGTGAACTCCGGGCTCTGGAAGATCGGACCCGAGCGCCGGCCGGCGACGTTTGGCGACGTCGCGCTGCTGTTCCGGGGGATGGCCGACGTCCCCACCTATGAGGAAGAACTCAAGCGCTATGACATTCCCTATCGGGTCACCAGCAGCCGCACATTCTACAAGCGCGAGGAGATCGGATGGCTGCTGAACGTGCTCCATGCGATCGAGCATCCCACGGATGCGGTGGCGGTGTGGGGCGCGCTGCGGTCGCCGCTGTTTGGGTGCGCGGACACGGAGGTCTACGCATTCATCGCGGGCGGGGGGACGTTTGATTATCGAACCCACGACGCGAACGGGCGAACAGGCAAACAGACGAGCACCATGCCCGAGAGCATCGCGGCGGCCTACGGCATCCTCAGGGCGATGCACCTCCAGCGAAATCTGCTCAGCGTGCCGCAGATGGTCGAGGAGGTGCTGGTCCGGACGTCAGCGCTGCAGATCTTCCTGTTGACGCCGCAGGGCGAGCAGCGCGTCGCCAACCTGGTGAAGGTTGTGCAGCTCGCCCGGGCCCTGGAAGGCAGCGGCATCCTCACGTTTCGGGCATTCGTGCACTGGCTCCGCGACATGGAACGGCAGGCCGTTGATGAGGCGGAGTCACCCACCGTGGAGGAAGGCGACGATGTCGTCCGCATCATGTCCATCCATGCCGCGAAGGGATTGGAGTTTCCGATCGTGGTGCTCCCCGACCTCGGCCACGGCGCCGGCAGCCGGGCGGATCACCTGATCCTGCAGCGCGTGCGGGGAGAAGCGGGGTTCTACTTCGGAAAGGTTGGGCAGGGCGGCTGGCCGGTGCAGACCGCCAACTACCAGACCTTGAAAGACGACAACGGGCGGCGGGAAGCGGCGGAGCGGTTGCGGGTGCTGTACGTCGGGATGACGCGGGCGAAAGACGCTCTCGTGCTACCTTGCTTCCCGAAGAAGCCGGCGAATACCCTGATGGTCGATCTGGCGCATGTCTTCCCGCAGACTCCGGATTTCGAACAGCCGCACGGCGAGTGGATCCTTGTCGATGGCGCGGGCATCGGAAAGGTCGAGCGGGAGCCCGCTCCGGTGCGATTGCAATTCCCCGATGAGCCCATGAACGTGGATGTCATGCCGTCGGAGCGAGCCGTGTGGCTGGAGCAGCGGCAGAAGGTGGTCGAGACAGCCGGCCTGCCCGACAAGGTGACGCGCCCGTCGAAGCTGCTGGACCCGGCGAAGCTGGCCGCGGTCAAACAGATGGGGACACGCCTGGAAGTGGCTGCAGGCGGACAGAACCTCGGAACATTGGTGCACCAGATCCTGGCCGTGATTCCACTGGACCGGCCTGACTTGGCCGCGGTCTACGCGGAGTACTTCGCGCGGCAGAAGAGAGTCCGCGGCGCGCTTGTCGAGCGGGCGGTCGCGCTGGTTCAGGCGGCGCTGGGCACGGCGGTGGTGAAGACGGCCCTGGCCGGCCGGCCGTGGCGGGAGGTGCCCTTTGCGATGCTGGAAGGCGACGGCACGCTTGTCGAGGGCACGATGGACCTGCTGGTCGAGGCGCCCGACGGGAAACTGATCGTGGCGGACTGGAAGACGGACACGACCGCCCCCGAGAAGCGCGAGGCGGTCATGTCCCTCTATGCGCCCCAGCTCGACGCCTACGATGCCGTGCTGAAGCGGCTCGGCTATGATTCGGAACAGCGGCTGGTGCTACTCGGCGCCGCCTAGCTCCGCTTCATCTTGCGGTTGGTCACCTGCGCTTCGCCGGACTGCTTCCTGTCCTCTTCCCGGTAGGTCATCGGCGCTCCGCTCGTCTTGTAGGACCGCGTCTCGCGGGCCGTCGCGCGCATGGCATAGGCCATATGCCCTGGGGCGGAGGACAGCGTCATCGCCGCGCCCACGCCGACCTGGGCCGCCTGATCGAACGCGTCGAAGTCCGCACCCAGGAAGACGACCTGCCAGTTGCGGGCCCTGATCCGCTCGAGGGCGGCTTTGGCCCCCTGGCGCGTGACTTCCCTGCTGGCATTCTCATGACCGTCGGTCATGACGACCAGGACGGTCTTCTCCTCGTTCGCGGCCTCGGCCATCGCCACGATGCGCGCCAGCGCGTCGAACAGAGGTGTCATGCCGCGCGGCGTGACCGCGGTTTCCGAAAACGGTTTCCAGTCGCCGAGGCGCAAACCGTCCCTGACGACCGTGAACTGGAACCCTTCGTGGAGATCGAAGACGGCCAGGGTCAGCCTGTCGTCGGCGTGGTCCTGTTGGAGATCGGCCACATAGGAGTTGATGGACTGCACGGTTTCGGCCCAAATCGGGGCCATCGAGCCTGTCCGGTCCAGTAGCAGGAAGATCCTCATGGGTAGGAGTCTCCTTTCGCGATAGCGAAATAGTAGCATGCTATAGCGAAATTGTCAACGCTATAGCGAAGGAGAAATGTGGCTGACCTGGACTACGGCCGCGCGATACGGACCCTGCGGGAAGAGCGGGGCATGACGCTGGAAGGCCTCGCCGAGGCGGCCGGTGTGTCCGCATCGTATCTCTCGGAAGTCGAGCGCCGCCTCAAGCGGCCCTCGACGGATGTCGTGGCCAAGATCGCGGGTGCGTTTGGGATGCTCCCGAGCAGCTTCCTCGAGTACGTCGAGTCCCTGCCGCCCACGGTCGTTGCCGACGCCTTGGGGCGGATGGAATCACCCCGAATCCGGATGGCGTTCTCGCAGTCCGCCGTCGCTCCGGCCCTGCCGCCCCAGTCTCCGAGGCCGTCTGATCGGACCTTGCGCCTGCTGATGTCCCACGCCCGGCAGCTCGAAGAAGCCGATCTCCGGACGCTCGTGGACATCGCCAGGCGGCTCATCAAGCGCGAGAAGAAGTCTTGAAGCTCGGGCCCCGATTTCGCCAAGCCCTCGCCTACGCCGCCCAGCTCCACGCCCACCAACACCGCAAGGGAACCCGCACCGCGTACGTTGGGCACCTGCTGGGAGTCGCGTCGCTGGTCATCGAAGATGGCGGGAACGAGGACGAGGCGATCGCCGCGCTGCTGCACGATGCGATCGAGGATCAGGGAGGGAACCGGATCCGCACACAGATCAGGAAACGTTTTGGCCCGCGGGTGACGCGCATCGTCGACGGCTGCACGGACACGGATGCGGTCCCGAAGCCTCCGTGGCGGCCGCGGAAAGAAGCCTACCTCCGCCACCTGCGCCGGGCACCGAAGTCGGTGCTGCGCGTGTCACTGGCCGACAAGCTTCACAATGCCCGCACGATTCTCCGGGATTATCGACGGATCGGGAACAGGCTGTGGCCGCGCTTCAAAGGGCGGAAGCACGGGACGCTGTGGTACTATCGGCAACTGGCCGCGCTGTTCAAGAAGCGCATGCCCGGGGCGATGGCCACGGAACTTGAACGCGTCGTTGCGGAGTTAGAAGGGTTGGCCGACTAGCCAGACACGCGCCGCCGCAGGCGCTCTCGTCGGTGGACCAGCCGTTCGCGGTGCAGGGGGTCCCCACCATTGAGGCTTGCCAGCGCCTCATCGGTCATGCCGAGCGCACGCGCCGGATCGTGGCACTGCCACTCCCAGATCATCGCCAGCCGTTCCAGCGCGAGCCAGCGCGGGAGCACACGCATGGCGAGTTCACCCTCCCACAGCGCCAGAAGATCTTGGACCAGCCCGCGGCGTCGATAGATGCGGCCCAGCGCGGTGACCGTGCGGGTCCGCACCGACGAATCGTGTTCGTCGCACAGCGCGATTTGATAGCAGCGCACCGCGGCGTCGATGTCGCTGCGCGCCTCCAGCAGCCGGGCCAGCCCCGACCAGTCCACGACGACACGGATGCCCTCAGGACGCAGCAGCATCTCGCCGGCCAGCCCGTGCAGTGCGAGCAGCGAGAGCAGGTCTGACGCGTTGTGCGCAAAGACCGGCTCGATCGCATCGAGGTCGCCGGTGTGCAAGTACTGCACGTACAGTGACGGGATCTGCCAGCCCGGCACGTCCACGAACCGTTCGACGCCCAGCACCAGCTGTTCGAGCAGGCCCATGCTGTAGCCGCCCAGGCGGCGGTACCAGAGACGGCGCGCGAGCGTCATCAGGTCGAGGTGCGCTTCCCTATCGAACGTCGGCCGCATGCGGGAGAGCAGAAATCGCGTCTGGAGCAAGGGCAGGTCGAACCGCGTCCCGTTGAAGGTGACCAGCGCATCGTACCGGCAAAGGTCGTGCAGGATCGCTTCCAGCAGTGCCGCCTCGTGGGCGAGATGGCTGAGGAAGTACTGGGTGAGGACAAACTGGCCGTCGTCGATCGTCGCCAGGCCGATCAAGAACACATAGGTGCCGGTGCCGCCGGCCAATCCGGTCGTTTCCGTGTCGAGCCAGGCGATGCGCTCACCGGCGGGGCCGACCGTGCGGCCGTACTGGGCGGCGTCGCCGAGGGGCATGCGTCCGTGGACATGGTCGAGGGACCAGGCATGGCGGCGGACCTGGAAGCCGGTGTCAGGACGAGTGGAAGACTTCGACAGGGACGTGGTCATGTGCGATCGCGCTCCGAAGAAGAGTGAGACAGTCGCTTTTGCCGGTGTTGCCGACTTCCAGCACGGGACCGACGCACGAGGGGCAGCCCCATTCGCAGCCGCAGGTCCGGACGAGTTCTTCCCCGGCGGTCATCAGCTCGTCGTGGATGCGGAACATGCGTTCGGCCAGTCCGACCCCGCCGGGCGCGCGCTCATAAAGGTAGATTGTGGGCTGATTGGTATGCGGCGAGCGGATCTCGTACACGCGGCCGAGGTCGTTAGGGTCGCACATCAGGTACAGCGGGGCGATGTTCAGCAGGGCGTGGGATAACGCCGCGAGCCCGCCCTGGAGGCGATCGTTGGTGAAACCACCTGCGATGGCGGGCGGCAGTATCCACCAGGCTGCCGTGGTGTGAATCGTGGTCTCCGGCAAGTTGATCTTGCCCCAACCGATGTTCTCCTGCGTGTAGAGCTTCAGTTTCTTGAAGATCGTCGCGCGATAGGTGACCACCACTTCGCCGTGGGCGCGCGGGATCGGACCGGCGGCGGTTTGCGTCTCGTCCAGCACCGACAGGCCCACCGCGATCTCCGCCTGGGTGTAGTAGTCCACATCCACCCGCTTCACGTGCGCCTTGCGCTGATCCCAGTCCAGCCGCTCCACGTGGTACTGCTGGGCGAGGTGCATGTAGATCGCGTCCTCGTGCACGCGTCCCGGCGCCGACGCCAGATCTACTTCGCCGATCACGTCCGGTTTCGGATCGGTCTCGTCGATGATGATCACGTTCTCGGTGGATGCGGACCGCAGACTGACGTCTTCCGCGGGAAATTGCTCGGCCACGTAATGCCAGCGCTTCCCGTCATCGTGCACGACCTGCTTGGCTTCCAGATGACGCATCAGGTCGAGGGGGATAGTGTCGCCGAACACTTCGTCGTGCTCCAGCGGCAGCTCGAACGCGGCGCACTTCAGGTGGCTAACCAGAATGAGCAGGTTGTCGGCGTTCGAGAGCGCCTGTTCCGGAGAGTGCCCGAAGAAGTACTCGGGATGCTGCATCAGGTACTGGTCGATCGGACTCGAAGTGGCGACCAGAAACGCGGCCGACAGTTCTTCGGTACGCCCGGCGCGGCCCATCTGCTGCCAGGTCGAGGCGATTGTTCCCGGGTAGCCGGCGAGGATGGCCGCGCTGAGTTGCCCGATGTCGATACCCAGTTCCAGCGCGTTGGTCGCTGCCACGGCCTTCACGGATCCATCGCGCAGCCCGTGCTCGATGGCCCGCCGCTCCGACGGCAGGTAGCCGGCGCGATAGCCCTTCACCGCGTCACGGTCCCGGCCGTGCTGGTCGGCCAGATCCTTCAGATAGGTAGTCAGCAGTTCGGCCGCCAGCCGACTGCGGGCGAACGTGATGGTCGGGATGCTGTTGCGAATGAACTCGCTGGCCAGCTCCCGGACTTCCATCAGCGCATCGCGGCGGATTCCCAGTTCGCGGTTGACGATCGGCGGATTGACGAACGCGATCACCTTGGCGCCCGACGGCGCGCCGTTGCGGTCGATGAGCGTCATGGTCTTGCCGGTCAGGCGCTCCGCGTGTTCTTTCGGGTTGCCGATCGTGGCGCTGGTGCAGATGAACTGCGGATCGCTCCCGTAGAATGCGCAGATCCGCTGCAGGCGGCGGATGACGTTGGCGACGTGGCTGCCGAACACGCCGCGGTACTGATGCAGTTCGTCGATGATCACGTACCGCAGGTTCTCGAACAGGCGCAGCCACTTGGTATGGTGCGGCAGGATCGCGGTGTGCAGCATGTCGGGGTTGGTGACCACGACGTGGCCGGCGGTGCGAATCGCGCGCCGGGCCGACGCGGGCGTATCGCCGTCGTAGGTGAACGTCTTGATATCGGCGGCCAGCGCGGTGATGAGCTGCTGGAGTTCGTCGACCTGGTCGGCGGCCAGCGCTTTCGTCGGGAAGAGGTAGAGCGCCCGCGCGTCCGGTTCCTTGAGGATCCGATCGACCACCGGGAGGTTGTAGCACAGCGTCTTGCCGCTGGCGGTCGGTGTGACGACAACGAGGCTGCCGCCGGCGACCACGGCGTGGTACGCGTCGGCCTGGTGCGTGTACAGCGCGCTGATGCCGCGGTGGCGCAGCGAATCGACCAGGCGGGGGTGCACGGCGTTGGGAAAGGGCGCGAAGTGCGCCGGTCTGGCCGGCACCTCCCGCCAGGCCGCAATTCGGGACGCGCGAGAGGGATCGCGTCGAAGCTGGTCGAGGACCTGCTGCAGCGTCATGCGAACTAGTGTTCGCTATATTGCTAGGGGCTCCTTCTAGGCCGGCAGGTCCGCCGACGCGCGTGCGGTGACCACGGACACCCCGATCGGTTCGGTGCGGCCTTTGAGCTGCAGCTCACGATGCTCAAGGGTGCCGCGGTCGAAGCTGGCGGCTGCGGTTGCGGCGTCACTGACGAGAACCTCGCCGGGGCCGGCCAACGATGCGAGCCGCGCGGTGATGTTGACCGCATCGCCCAGCGCCGTGAAGTCCACGACGGTGTCCTCGGAGCCGACGATCCCCACGTACGCGACACCGGTGTGAATCCCGGCGCCGACCGGCAGCCAGGGACCGTCCGGGTTCGTATGTCCGGTGGCGGCGAGGAGATCGCGGGCGGCCTGAACCGCGTTGGCGGCGTGGTGCGGCAGGTAGGGGAGGTAGAGGCCGATGACTTCGTCGCCGACGAGCTTGTCCACCAGCGCGTCGGAGTCGATGAGAATGCGGTTGGCCACGTCGTAGAACCGGTTGAGCAGCTGGCTGAAGTCGCGCGCGCTCATCTGCTCGGCCAGGGTCGTGGAGCCGCGGACATCGGCGAAGAGCATCGTGAGCTCAATCTCGGCGCCGCCGCGCTCCTTCCTGGCCCGCACCTCGCACATGTTGCAGTAGTTGGGATTCTTCGAGGAGCGCGCCTTGCCGATGGCTCGCATCAAGACGCTGCCGATGCCCGCGAACGGAGCGTTGCAGAGCTTGCAGCGGGGATCATGGGGAAAGATCCGGAAAATCCGGCGTTCCCGCAACATCGTCGGATGCCGGCCTGTCAGGTAGGCGCGCCACTCCTCTTCGCGCGTCTGGGGGGTGCTCATCGGCTCACATCTGATGCGGTCCCGGCCGGTGTCTGCGCCGTAGACGCTTCGGCCGGCCCCGGCTGGCGCTGCACGAGCCACAGACCCACCAGCACCAGTGCGCCGCCGAGAACCGTCGCCGGCGCGAGGTGTTCGCCGAGCAGCACCACCGACGATACGACCCCGAAGATCGGCACCAGAAACGCAAACGCCGATGCACGCGCGGCGCCAATCCGCCGTACTCCTTCATAGAAGAAGACAAACGCGAGCACGGTGCCAAAGACCGCGAGGTAGAGCAGACTGATCCAGGCTCCGGGCGGGGCCGAGGCCAGTTTCGTCCATCCGCGCTCGATGATGGCCGCCGGCAGCAGCAGCAGCGTACCGGTCACCGTTCCGTACAGCGTGGCGTTCACCGGATGGAACCGGGCCGTCGCCGTCTTCCCAATCACCACATAGATCGCCCAGCACAGCGCGCCGCCGAGGAAGAGCGCGTCGCCGAGGAACCGGCTGCGCGACTGCGTTTCACCGGGGGTGAGAACAAGCAGCAGTCCCACCAGCGCCGTGAGGAGTCCCGCCACGCCCCACCGGCCGATGTGCTCTTTGAGGAGGATCGCCGCCAGCACCGCGGTCAGGATCGGGGCCAGCCCGGGCACGATGATGGCGCCGTCCGAGGCGGGCGCGAGCGTGAGGCCGTACAGAAATAGCATGTTGTACCCCGCGACGGCGGTCAGCCCCATGCTCAAGAAGAGCGGGAGATCGGACAGGCGGGGCGCACGACCCGACGGCTGTTTCGTCCGTGCCCACAGCCACAGCAGGAGTGAGGCAATCGCAAACCGGCCGGTGGCGAGCGTGATCGGCGGGATGGCCTCGACGCCGACTTTGCCGGCAACCCACGTGCCGCCGAAGAACAGCGCCATAAAGGTCAGGAACAGGTACGCAGAACGCCGCGGCATAGGTCACCCTTCGACAAGCCAGATTTGACCGCCTTCGGTTGACCCAGATGAGTCAGGGAACAACCGTTTGGCAGGAGGTGACTGTCACCGGGTCAGCAGGGGTGACTGTCACCTCCTGCAAGAACCCCTTCTAGACCCCCCAACATCGAGGTGGGCAAATGGATCCCTCAATTGAAGATCACTGGAAGACGATCAACGGGCTGCACGACGATATCTTCGAAGCCGTCGAGCCGCTGACCGATGACCAGATCAACTGGCGGCATCCCGCGCTGTCCAACAGTATCGGCATATTGCTGCGGCACGTCGCGGGATCGGAGCGGTGGTGGATCGGGGAGGTCATTGGCGGAAGGCCCATGCAGCGCGTGCGCGACGCTGAATTCGAGCACGAGCGGCTGCAGAAAGTGCCGCTGGTGAACGGACTGCGCGACGCGCTCGCCGTCGTGAACGACGTCCTCGAGCAGACGACGCCGGCCGACCTGCGGCAGGTGCTCGAGGGGAAGTGGCGAGGGGAGCCCTACACATACACGAAAGAGTGGGCGCTGCTGCACTCGCTGCAGCACACCGCGTACCACCTGGGGCAGATTCAACTGTTCAGGAAGATGG
Organism: bacterium; assembly: GCA_036505015.1. Lineage (GTDB taxonomy): Bacteria > Sysuimicrobiota > Sysuimicrobiia > Sysuimicrobiales > Kaftiobacteriaceae > DASXUC01. Next base: position 20,598 of record DASXUC010000089.1, read on the forward strand.
CCTCAAGCGAGTAGATTGCTTCGTCGCTGCCATCGATGTCACCGCACGACGATCGTGCCGACCATCCCGGCGGTCTTATGCCCCGGGACGCCGCAGTAGTACGTGAGGGTGCCCCCTGAGGGAACTTTGATCAGCGCGATCACCGTGGCTCTGGCCGGCATGGCCACGTGCAGCCCCAGCGCGTCGCTGTCGAAACTGTGCGGCAGGGGATCGCCGTTGGTCAGAAAGACCGCGGTTGCCGTGCCTCGCTGCAATTCGATCGTCGCCGGATGGAACTTCAACTGCTCTACCGTGACATGTAGCGTGGCCGCCGGCGGTTCACTGAACGTTGGGCCCCCTGTGGGCGTGGCGGCGGCGTAGCCGGCAACTACCATTCCCAGCCACACAAAGCCGAACGCGGCCATGGCGACGGCTTCGCGGGAAATGCCTCCGCCGGGCGCCTCGAAACTCATCGGGCGGATCCGCCCGGTGACTTCGAGTGCCGCGATGACGGCGAAGATCATCGTGGCCACGCCGGTCAGGCCCAGCGTCGAGATCGTCAGCCACTGCGAGAAGCCGACGACGCCCGGCTTGGTGAACTCGTTGAGGAAGAACGGCAGGCCGGCGGCAATGAGCGGGATCTGCAGCGGCAGCACGGCCAGCTGCGCCCATTTCCTTCCGCGGACCACAGGCACGATCATCGCCAGCGAGCCCACAAAGGCCACGGTCGCCGCCCATGCCGCCAGCGGAGCATACGGTAGGCGCTGCAGCCACTCCGTGCCGCCAACCTGCACGAAGATCAGGCGCGCCAGGCCCGCGATCTGGACGCACAGCCCAACGATCACGACCAGCCGCGCCACAGAGAATCGTCCCAACCCCATCCGTCCTGCCTCGCTTCTGCCCGCCGGCTGCAGGCAGGTTTCAGTGTACGGATGACGCGTCCTGCCGTCATGAGTACGCTGTCCTGCTCAGCACGGACAGATGCGGGGAGGCCGGCGAGATACGCGCCGGCCCCCGAGTCTACGATGTCAACGCGCGAGGCTACTTGACGATGACCGTCCCCCGCATCCCATCCGCATAGTGAACCATGCAGAGGTACTGATAGGTTCCCCTCCTGGTGAAGGTCAGGCTAAACGCGCTGGGCGCGTTGGGAGGGGCGCCCGGGCCCGGAGTGAACAGGACGCCCGAGTTCAGATATCCTCGGCCTGTCCAGGTTTTCGGGTTCCCGGCCGGAAATTCCGCCTTCGGATTGAACCGAATCTTTGGTGGCCCTTGCTTCTGCGGCTCGACGAGGACGTCTTCCGGCTGTTTCGTGCCGCCGAGGAAGGTGACCGTGTGAATTTCGGTCGGGTCGGCCATCTTCCAGGTCACGGTCGTGCCCCGCGAGATGGTTAAGGGTCGGGGCGTGTAGCGCAGGAAGGTATACCGACCTTGCGGGTAGTTGCCCATCATTGGGACGACGACCGTGTTGCCCATCTTGTCCGGTTTGAACCTCGCCCAGGCTGCCAGACCGGCGCTCACCGCCGCCGCCTGCTCTTGCTTGGCCTGAGTCAGCGCGGCTGCCGGACTGCCCATGGCCTTGTCTTTGACCACGATCCGCGCGGACATCAGCGGACCATGGACCGTACAGACGTACTCGTATGTGCCGGTTTTCGTAAAGGTCAGCGAGTAGCTGAATGGCGGCGCTTTGGGATCCAGCGGCGGAACGCCCGAGTTCCTGTACCCTGTCCCGTCGTAGGTCTTTCCGCCAACCGGGAAGAAGGCCTTGGGGTTAAAGTACATCTTGTTCCCCTGCGGGATTTCGAATGGGGGGAACGGTGCGCCGCTGAGGAACGTGACGGTGTGGAAGTAGAGGAACTTCCAGGTCACCGTATCTCCAACGGAAATCTCCAGCGTCCGCGGGAAGAACGCGTTGGCGTTGACGGCGTGATCCTTCGAGAGTCCTCCCACGTATGCCGTCCAGGTCGTATTGTACGTCGCCGCCGCTGGCGCGCCGGTGACTCCAAATGCCAACACCATTATCAGGACCAGCAGGATCGGAATGAATCTGTTCAACTGACGTCCCTCCTTCTGCCCCGCCCCAGCAGTACGATACGCGATCTGGGACGTTATCGACGAATCACGTCCCTACGGGATCCCGGGCGCGTCTCACCTCCTCACTTCACAACGATGATACCTGTCATCCCGGTCAGCAGGTGCTGCCTGCAGAGGTACCGGTACTCCCCCGGCTTCGCGAACGTGAATGCGTACTGCTGCCGGCGCTCCAGGCCGGGCGAATCCCACAGCCCATTGAAGCTCGTGGTGGTATGCACGTTGGAGCCGCGGTTGATCCAGACCACGCGCGTGCCTGGGTGGACGACCAGCTGGGCCGGGCGGAAATGATTGTCCAGCATGGGCACGATCACGGTACGGGACACGACAACGTGTGACGGTGTCGCAGCGGCCGGCTGCCGCCGCACCGGCAGGTGCATCGCATGGCCAGCCGGAGTGACCGGCTGGAACCCCTCGTACTGAAACAACGTCATCATCCCGTTGTCGCCGTGATTCGGCATGTGGCAGTGGAACATCCACACGCCGGGATTGTAGGTATCCACTTCCAGGTCGTAGCGCTCGCCGGGGCTGAGCTGCACGGTATCCTTGCGCAGCCGCCCGCCGGGCGGGACGGGGTTCCCATCGGTGGCGACAATCGTGAACGTGTGGCCGTGGAGGTGGATCGCATGGGTCAGGTTGCCCAGGTTGATCAGACGCAGCAGCACACGCTGGTGAGGTTTCACCCGGATCGGCGGGATGGCCGGCCCGGCCTTGCCGTCCATGAGGAACAGATCGTATTGCAGCGCGCCGCCGCGGCCGTTCCCCGCATCCGCGCCGGGCAATTCCTTGCGTCCGAGCGCCACGTCTGGGGTGAAGTCGAGCGCGCGTTCATCGAGGATGATCGTCCGGTCGACATCGTACTTCGGGCCATTGCGGGGTTCGATGATCAGCGCCCCGTACAACCCCAGTTCCAGTTGCGCGTTGGTATCGACGTGCGAGTGGTACATCCGCGTGCCGGCGGGCGATGCGACGAATTCGTACGTGAACGTGGCCCCGGGGGCGATCGGGGCCTGGGTCACGCCCGGCACCCCGTCCATCTTGTAGTTCAGGTCAACGCCGTGCCAGTGCACGGTCGTCGGCACCGGCAGGTGATTGGTAACCACCACGCGCACGAGGTCGCCTTCGGTCACCCGGAGTTCGGGGCCGGGCACCCGCCCGTTGTACGTCCACGCGTCGGTGACGATGCCGGGAGCGATCTCCCATTTCGCCGGCCGCGTCTCTAGATGGAACTCTCTGAGATGTCCTCCGGGGGCCATCGCGGTGGGGATGCCCTGCTGAGGCGACGGCTTGCTGAAGACCGAGGCGCCTCCGCCCATCAGCACCCAGACGACCAGGGCCCCGATGAGTCCGCCGGCGATGGCGGCACCCAGTGTTTTCATCGCAGGCGCGCCAGATCGTTGAGGACATCTTGAGGCTTGAAATCGAATCCGTACGCGCCGAGCACGACGCCGGCTCGGCTGATCACAAACGTCGGCGCCGCATGTGCCTGCAGTCCCATGCCGGCCGGCTGGACGACGATGCCATAGGCTTTGTAGACGGCGGCCAGGGTCTGAGCTGCGCCGGTGAGGAAATACCACGCCCGCAAATCCGCGCCGTACCGGGACGCATAGACCTTCAAGACCGCTGGGGTGTCCCGGGCCGGATCGGTGGTCACCGAGACGAAGACGAAATCCTTCCTCCACCATCCCCGGGCGGCCAGGCCGCGCTGGACGCGGGCAAGATTCGCGGTGATCAGCGGACACACGTCGGTGCAGTGAGTGTAGATGAAATCCAACAGCACGATCTTGCCGCGAAACTGGCTGAGCCGGACCTGCGCGCCGGATTCGCTGGTGAGCGTGAAGTCCGGCGCTGCCTTGCCGACGACCGGGAATGGAGCGGCAGCGCCCGCGGCGCTCGCCAGCAGCAGGACGGCGGCGAGTGCCCAGGTTGTCAGGTTCATCGCAGTTCGCATGTGCTCGCGGGACACAAACCTTCCGCTTACTACGCTTCGGGTGGAGCCTCCTGCTTGACATCGCGCGCCGTCCACACGCCGGCCAGCACGACCGCGGCGCCGGCGATCTGCAGGATGTTCAGGCGTTCTCCCAGCAGCAGGTAGGCCGAGATCATGGCGACGATCGGGATGAGGTTAGAATACACTGCGGTCCTCGCCCCGCCGACGCGTTGGACCGATCGATACCAGATCACGTAGCCGATGGCGATGGCGGTGACGGCGGAGAATGCCACCCCCGCCCAAGCCTGCCAGGTGATCCGTGCCCAATCCTGGGCCAGCAGTTGCGGCAGGGAGACCAGTACCAGCGGCGGGACACCCAGCAACATGGTGATCGTGGTAAGCTGCAGCGCTGACATGCGCGTGAGGAACGGGCGAGAGAAGACCGTGTACGATGCCCAGCAGATCGAGCACACCAGCACCAGCCCGTCGCCGGCGATCGTCTGCGTATCGAACCGCATCCGGCCGCCTCCCAGAACCAAGACGAACAGACCCGCAAACGCGACCGTAATCCCCAGCCACACCCGTGGGGTGAGGCGGTCCAGCCGCAGTGCCGCGCCGAGGACGGCCACGAACAGCGGCACCATCGCCAGGATGAGTGCTGAGTTTCCCGCGGTGGTCCTGGCGATGCCGCTGATGAAGAGGATCTGATACAGCGTATGCCCCACCAGCCCCAGCGCCAACAGCGTCAGCCAGTCGGAGCGGCGAACGGTCAGCGGTCCCTGCGCGCGAAGCACGACGGCCAGGATGACCACGGCGCTGCCCATGCGCAGCGTGTTGAACACGAGCGGGGACATGACGTCCAGGGCCGCTTTGATGACCACGAAGTTGACGCCCCAAATGGTGGCCAGCGCCAGCATGCTGAGATCGACGCGCGGGGACTCGGTCACGCGCGGCCGGCGGTCTGGATGCGGCGGGTGAGATCTCCCGCGGCCAGAATCGCAGCGATCATGCTGTCCGCGCGGGCGATCCCCTTGCCGGCGATATCGAAGGCGGTGCCGTGATCGACGGAGGTGCGGATGAACGGCAACCCGAGCGTGACGCTGACCGAGCCGTGGAAATCCAGCGTTTTGGCCGCGATGTGTCCTTGATCGTGGTAGAGTGACAGGACCGCGTCGTAACGTCCGTCCAGGGCCTGGGCGAAGACCGAATCGGCGGGGATGGGGCCATCGACGTGCAGCCCGGCCTCCCGGGCCGCGCTGACGGCCGGAGCGATTGCATCGAGATCTTCGCGACCCAGGGCGCCACCTTCTCCGGCATGCGGGTTCAGCGAGGCGACGGCGATGTGCGGCGTGGGAAATCCCAGGGCGCGCAGGGAGGCATCGATCCGGGGCAGGATGCCGGCGATCCGTTCCGCGGTGACCTGCTCAATCGCCTCGCGCAGCGACAGATGCCGGGTCAAAAAGAAAATGCGCAGGTTGCGCACCAGGAACATCGTCAGCGGATCGGGCGTGCCGGTGAGATCCCCCAGCATCTCGGTGTGGCCGAGCTGGCGATAGCCGGCCCGCCACAGCGCTTCCTTATTCAACGGCGCGGTGGCGAGCGCGTCGATCCGCCCGGCGCGGGCTTCGTCAACGGCGCGCTCGATGAACTGACCCGCGGCGGCTCCGGCGGTGGCCTGAATCTTGCCCCACTGCAGGCGGTGATCGACGTTGCCCAGATCGACCAGCGCGACGGGACCGCTCGGGCTGAAGTCCACCCGCACCCCCGTCGCGCTCATCGCGCGATCGAGGACCCACGCATCACCGATCACCACGGTGCGGACAGATTGCTGGACGGTGGGGTCGACGACCGCACGGACGACGATCTCGGGCCCAATCCCCGCGGGGTCACCGATCGTAATACCAATCGTGGGCGGCATCGGTCCAATTGTAGCGGAGAGGGTTCGCATTTTCAGACGTGGAAGGTTCGCTGGGCATCAGGGGGACGCACGATGGCAGCAGTGGAACACGGGTGTCTGGTGATCGCCGACATCGCCGGGTACACGAAGTACGTGGCCGGGGTCGAGCTGGAGCATTCCCAGGACATCCTCGCCGACCTGATGAACACCGTTGTCTCCCAGATGCGCGGGCTGCTGCACCTGGCCAAGCTCGAAGGGGACGCGGTCTTCTGCTACGCGCACGACGGCGACACGGACGGCTCGACGCTGCTGGCCATGGTGCAGTCGTGCTACAATGCGTTCGCGAAACGCCAGCAGCTGATCGACCGGCACACGACGTGCGAGTGCAACGCCTGCCGGCTCATTCCCACGCTCAACCTCAAGTTCCTCATCCACCACGGCGAGTACATTATCCATGAGATCGCCGGCAGCCGCGAGCTGGTGGGTCGCGACGTGATCGTCGCGCACCGGCTGCTGAAGAACTCGGTGACGAAGCAGACCGGCATTCACGGGTATGCGATGGTGACCGAACCCTGCGTGCGATATTTCGGGTTTGACCCCTCCGCGCTGGGGTTGATCGAACACACCGAAGAGTACGACGACGTCGGCGCGATTCGCGGATACGTGATGGATCTGGAGGCCAGGTGGAAAGACGACCAGGAACGGCGTGTCGTCTACGTCGGTCCCGACGACGGCGCTCTGCTCGCGGAGGTCGACCTGCCTGCGCCGCCCGCCATCATCTGGGACTACATCACGACCCCTGCCAAACGCGCCATGTGGCAGGTCGACACCCTGCGGATCGACGAAGCGTCCCCCACCGGCGTCCGCGGCGTGGGGACCAGAAATCACTGTGTCCACGGTGCCTTCGTCGTCGACGAGGAGATCCTGGACTGGAAGCCGTTTCGCTACTATACGGATCGATCCGTGCTCCCCATCGGCTCGGTGATCTTCACCGCGGAACTCTCGGTCAGTCCAGACGGCCTGCACACGAGGGTCACGGTCCGGGCGCGCCCGGAGGGTGGACCGGAGCAGGTGGCGATGCTGGAACAGATGCTGCCGCAGATCCGGGAGATGTACGACCTCGGCATCAAGGCGCTGACGGCGCTGCTGACGAATGTGCGCTCGGCCGCCGAGGAACGCGCGGCGTCGCTGACCACCTAGGGGACGCCGCGGGAGAGCCGCGCATGCCGCGTCCCGTCCCCGAGCCCATCGAATTCCTCGGTCGGACCTTCACCGTGGTCATCGACGGCCCGGATGCCGATGCCCGGTACAGTGCGACCATCATCGAGGCGGCGACGGGCCGGATGCTGACGAAGACGCCCGTGCGGGGCCGCAGCGAAGACGACGTGCGGGACCGGGCCGCCGACGTGATCCGCACCCTCGTGACCATCGAGCGTCTCAGTGCGATCGTGGTCGCGGTCGTGGGCGAACTGGCGCCGGGGGCGACGGTCGAGCTCACCGAGGATGCCCGTGCGCTCCACGCCGACGTCCGCGGCGGGTGGGTATTGTCGCCGCCGCTGGCGCTGCCCCGTGAGGAGATCACCGACCCCGACGCTGATCTGGATGCCTGGGCGAAGTACATCCGCGACTATCTCACCGCGTATTTGATACCCGCCGGAACCGCGTAGATGCCCAGCGACCTCTGGCGCGTGTTTGCCGCCACCGTGCCGCTGCTGGTGCTGCTGATCGGACTGCTGCGCCTGGGATGGCGCGGGACGACCGCCGGGCTCGTCGGTCTGGCCAGTGCGATCGCGCTGGCCCTGCTCGCCTTCGCGGCGCCGCTGTCCGCGGTGGGGATTGCCCTGTGGCGTGCCGCAGCGCTCAGCCTCAACGTGCTCTACATCATCTGGGCCGCGCTGCTGTTGTATCAGTTCGCCGAGCAGTCCGGCGCGATCCGCAGCATCGGCGACGCCGTCGCGCATCTCACCGAAGATCACGTGCTGCAGCTGTTGATCATCGGGTTTGCCTTCAGCTCCTTCCTGCAGGGCGTGGCCGGCTTCGGCGTGCCGGTCGCGGTGACCGCGCCGCTGCTGATTGGGCTGGGCTTTGCCCCCCTCGAAGCCGCCGCGGTGCCGCTGATTGGTCACGCCTGGTCCGTGACGATGGGCGACATGGCCAGTTCGTTTCAGGCGCTGCGCTCGGTGACCGGGCTGCCGCCGCGCGACCTGGGGATCTGGATCGCCGTGCTGCTGGGCCTGGCCTCCGTCGCCTCCGGCTTCGCCGTCGCCCACGTGCACGCGGGCCTGCGGCCCTTGCGGCGCGCGTTCGGTGCGATCCTCGCGCTGGGGCTGGCGATGGGCGGCACGCAGCTGCTGCTGGCGCTGACGCAGCACTGGATCATCGCATCCTTCGGTGCCGGGATGGTCGGGTTGATCGTGAGCATGGGGCTCGCCCGGCTGGCGCGGCGTCGCGCCGGATACTTCGGCCTGCTTCCGGAATGGCCGCCCCCGGAAGGCCGGCGGGAGCCGCCGCGGCCCGCTCCGATGGAGATCCCGGAGATGCCGTTTCATGCTGCCTTCCTGCCATACTACACCCTGATCGGCGTGGTCGCCCTGGCGACGTTCGTGGGGCCGCTGCACGAGCTGCTGGAACGCGCCCGGCTGGAAATGTCGTTCCCGGCGGTGACGACCGGCCTGGGGTGGACGTCGGAGGCCTCGACCTTTGATCTGGCGATCTTCGGCCATCCCGGCGCGCTGCTGCTGTACACGACCGTCGCCGCCGCCGGGCTGTTCTGGACGATGGGCCGGCGGCTGCCGGATTGGCGGCGCGTGTGGTCCGCTGCGGCGGAGCAGGGCATGCCGACGACGATTACGATTCTCGCACTCGTCGGAGTCGCCATGGTCATGTCCTACAGCGGCATGACGTTTCTGTTGGCAAGAGCTCTGAGCGGTGCCGTCGGCGTCCTGTTCCCACTGGTCTCGCCTTTCCTCGGCCTGCTGGGGACCGTCATCACCGGCAGCAACACGAACTCCAACGTGCTGTTCGGCGCGCTGCAGCGGGACGGAGCGAAGCTGCTGGCGATGGATCCGGTGCTGATGGCGGCGCTGCAGACCGCCGGGGGGGCCCTGGGATCCATGCTCGCCCCGGCGAAGGTCGTGCTGGCCACGGCGACGACGGGGCTCGCCGGTGAGGAAGGACGGGTGATGCGCATCACCGCGCGCTACGCGCTTGCGCTCACGGGCGCGCTGGGTCTGCTCGGACTCGTCGTAGAGCTTGTGCTGCGCCGCTAGTGGTTTGACCAGTCCGTCTGGGGAGGTGATGCGATGAAATGGATGACGCGGGAACACGTGAAAGTCGATCGGGTGGCCTGCCCGTGGCTGATCACGAAATTTGTCGATCCCGACGCCGAATTTCTGTTCGTGCCGGCGGATCAGATCGCTACGGCGGCCGCCGGCCAGGGGGCGATCCCGTTCGACGCGCCGGGCGTGGAACTCGGCCACCACGAGGGAAAGTGCAGCTTCGAAGCCATCGTCGCGAAGTATCGGATCACCGATCCGGCGGTTGGGATGCTCGCGCAGATCGTCCACGGGGCCGACGTCGCGGCCGACCTGTACGGTCGCCCGGAGGCGCCGGGACTGCAGGCGATCGCGGAGGGATTTCGCCATCTCGGCCTCCGCGATGACCATGAGATCCTGGCCCGCGAGTTTGTCGTCTACGACGCCCTGTATGCGTACTGCCGGCAGGTGATCGGCGCGCCATAGTGCGCATCGCGGTCGTCTCGGACATCCACGGCAATTTCGCCGCCTTGCAGGCGGTTGTCCGGGACCTCGATCGCCAGTCCGCCGACGAAGTGCTGGTCGGGGGCGATCTCGCCGAAGGCGGCCGCCAGCCCGTTGAGGTGCTGGAATTCCTCATCGACCGCCGCTGGCCCGCGGTGATGGGGAACGCCGACCGCTTCCTACTGAAGTTCTTCGATGGTCCCCCGCCGTTGGACGATCCGTTCGCCGACGCCGGCCAGTGGGCCGCCAACCGGCTGGAGGAGACCCACGTCGCATACCTCCGGAGTCTGCCAGAGATGCTCCGCCGCCGCGGCCCGGACAGCGAGCGGCTTGCCGTGGTTCATGCCACGCCGTGGAGTGTGGTCGACGTCGTCTTGCCCGATGCCCCGCTGGAGGTGGCGCGCCACATGCTTACCGCGGCCCACGCGGACGTGCTGGTGTACGGACACATTCATTCGGCCTACCAGCGGCAGGCCGGCGGTGGATGGCTGCTCAGCGTGGGCGCCGTCGCCGGCTCAAACGACCAAGACCCACGGCCGGCGTATTCCATCGTGACGCTTGCCATGCCGCCGGGCGTGGAAGTTCGCCGGGTGAGCTATGACGTGGAGGCAGAGATCGCCGCTCTGAGTCGGGAAGGTTTTCCGCTGCGACTCGAGATGGCGCAGTGGATGCGTACCGGTGGTCCGTGGCCGATCCGCGCTCCGTCTCGAAACCCCGGTTGATGCTACCTCAGATGAGTCACGCGAACGCGCATTCGGCAGGAGGTGACAGTCACCCAACTGCATGGGTGACAGTCACCGGTCTGGGAGCGTGACTGTCACCTCCTGCTTTTGGCTCGATTGGGGGATTCCACGGCTGACGCAGTCCCGGATAGTGTCAAATCCGGGAACCCTGATGCCGCGACGACCGCGCGGATTGATCGTTAACTCGATTGTGCACGTGATTGCCCGGGGCAACCGCGGCGCGCCGATCTATCAGCAGGAGCAAGACTACCGTGCGTTCCTTCAGTTCTCTCAGGAGTACGTATCCGAGCACTCGGCGCGCGTCCACGCCTATTGCCTGATGTCGAATCACTTTCACCTCCTGGTCGAAGTGGGTGAGACGCCGCTCTCGAGACTGATGCACGCGCTGCTGAACCGTTTCGCGAAGTACTTCAATCGCATGAATGGCTTTCGCGGCCATCTCTTCGGCGATCGGTTCTGGGCTAAGCCGTGCGACTCGGAAGCGTATGCACTGGCTTCCGTCATGTACATCCACCTCAACCCCTGCCGGGCAGGTATCACCCCGTACGCCGATGCATATCCTTGGAGCACGCACCGCGTCTACCTCGGCGCGTCGCAGGTGCCGTGGGTGGCGACGACCCTGCTCGATCTGCTGAGCGCCAACCGGGAGCGTGCGCACGCACGATACACGCGATTGATGGCTGAAGCGGCGCCGGAGCCGTTCCGGGATAGGGTTTTCGAATAGCTCACCGAACGTCGCCCTCGCAGAAGGGGAAAAAGCTGATGACGCTCAAGGACCTGGTGATTGACCACCTCGAGTACACGTTTGAACGCGAGACCTGGCAGCCGCCCCTGAGGATAGCGGTGCAGGGGGTGACCGCGACGCAGGCGGCGTGGAAACCGAGCCCGGCGCGGCATTCGATCTGGCAGATCGTGCGGCACGTCACGATGTGGAAACAATCGGTGCTGGACGGGATCAACGGGACTCCCCAAGATGCCGACGCGCTGGAAGCGACGGACTGGCCGGAGGTTTCCGGCGATGAGGCGGCATGGCAGCAGGACCTGCACCGGCTGCACGCGGTGGCCGATCAGTTGAAAACGATTGCCCTGGCCGCGGACGAGACCCGCCTGATGGCGCCGGTGCCGACAGTGCAGGGGGCGCCGGCGCAGCCGTTGATGCAGCGGCTGGTGCGTCAGGCGACGCACGACATCTATCACGCCGGGCAGATCCAATACCTGCGGGCGCTGCAGGGCGTGTGAGGGAGGGATCGTTCGATGCTGCGGGAGTTCAGGAACTTCATCATGCGCGGCAACGTGATCGACCTCGCCATCGGCTTCGTGATGGGCCTGGCCTTCGGCAAGATCGTGACGTCGTTCGTCACCGACATCATCATGCCCCCGATCGGGCTGCTGCTGGGCGGCGTGACCTTCGCCGACCTGTTCATCAACCTCTCCGGCACGCCCTACGCGACGCTGAAACAAGCGCAGGCGGCGGGGGCGGCCACCATCAACTACGGCGTGTTCCTCAACGCCGTCATCGAGTTCCTGATCATCGCCTTCGTGATCTTCCTGATCGTCCGGCAGGTGAACCGGGCCCGGCAAAAGTCCCCCGTCGTCAAGGAGTGCCCGTACTGCAAGTCCGTCATTCCGATCGCCGCGACGCGCTGTCCGGCGTGTACCTCACAGCTCGCGGCAGAGCCATCCTGACCGATCCAACGAGGTGGTGGTGATGAAGATCCGGGTAAACGGTGTCGAGCTCGCGTATGACGATGAGGGCAGCGGAATCCCTGTGGTGCTGCTGCACGGGTTTCCGTTCTCACGGAAGATGTGGCGGCCGCAGGCCGAGGTGCTGCCGGAGAGCTGCCGGCTGATCACGCCGGACCTGCGAGGGTTCGGTGAGTCGAGCGGGACGCCCTCGTCGGTCGAGGAGCTGGCCGATGATGTGCACGCGCTGGTGGACCAGCTCGGCTTGGCCCCGTGTGTGCTGGGCGGATTCTCGATGGGGGGCTACGTCGCGTTTCGCTACGTGGGGCGCCATATGGATACGCTGGCCGGGTTGATGCTGCTCGATACCCGCGCCGAGCCGGATTCTCCGGAAGGGCGCGAACGGCGGTACGCCGGGATCGAGCGCATCAAGCAGGAAGGCCCACAGGGCTTCCTGGGTGACTTTCTGGCGCTGGTGCTGTCGGAAGAAAGTCTGAACAACCGGCCGATGGTGGTCGGCGAAGTGCGGCGGCTGATGGCGGCGACATCCACCGCGTCGCTGGTCGGTGGGCTGCAGGCCATGGCGCAGCGGCCGGACAGTGTGCCGCTGCTCGCGCAGATCTCCGTGCCGACCCTGATCGCAGTGGGAGACGCCGACCGGGCGACGCCGCCGGAGGCATCGCAGAAGATGCACGAACTGATCCCGGGCTCAGAGCTGGTCGTGATCACCGACGCCGGCCACGTGACCAACCTGGAACAGCCGGCCCAGGTCAACGCGGCCGTGCTGGAGTTTCTCGGCCGCCTCACCCGCACGACCGAGCCGCGATCAGGCGGGTAGCCGGCCCCGCAGCGCCCCCGCGTCGAACGGACCGGACTCGGCGATGAGCGCGCGGGCGTGGTCGACCTGGTCCCACACGTTCCACAGCAGCACGCCGCGGACACGGCCGTCGCGGAGGTAGTAGACGACGCCCTCGCGGTGCGGCGTCTTCCAGTCCTCGACGAGGGTCAGCCGCGCGTCGAGATCTCCCACCGCCTCATACCCCAGGTCGAACAGATCGGAATAGAAAAACGGCAGGTGATCGTACGTGACCGCCTGCCCTGCCATGTTGCGGCCCGCCGCCTGTCCCATCGTGTTGGCATTATCCTCGTGTTCCACGCGGAGGTGCTCGCCGAGCGCGGGGTTGAAAAACCGGGCGGCGTCTCCCGCGGCGTAGACGTCGTGCTGTGACGTGCGCAGATGCTGGTCGACGATGATGCCGTCCTCCACCGTCAGCCCCGCCGCGGCGGCCAGGTCGGTATTGGGCCGGATCCCGATGCCGGCGACGACGCCGTCGGCGTCCACGGTCCGGCCGCCGCTGGTGGCCACCCGCGTGAGGCCGCCGGCCTGGCGGACCGCGCGCACCGTCTCTCCGATGACGATGCCGACACCTTTCTCCGCGTAGTACTGATTGAGGAACGACGAGAGCCCGGCCGGAAACGTGCGCGCCCCGATGCCCGTCCCGCGGATGAGCATCGTCACCGTCTTGCCGTTCATCGCCAGAGCCGCGGCGATCTCGGAGCCGATGAACCCCCCGCCGATGACGGCGAAGCGGCTTCCGGTTTCCGTCAGCGCCCGCAGCTGCGTGTAGTCGCGGTAGGTCCGATAGTAGATGACGTTCGCGTCGGAGATGTCGAGGCGTTTGGGCGTGCCCCCCGTGGCCAGCAGCAAGCGGGTATAGCTGTAGGTGGTGCCCTGATCATCGGTGACGCGCCGCCCGGCAGGGTCGATCATCCGTGCGCTGCGGCCGAGATGCAGCGTCGCGCCCAGATCGGGCGTGCCCCGCCAGATTTCTGCCTTTTGCTGACCTTTCCACAGGCCTTTCGTCAGGGGTGGGCGGTTGTAGGGTGGGTCGGGTTCCGCCCCAAGCACGCCGACGGACCCCGACGGGTCCGCCTCCCGAATGCCTCGGACCGCGGCATCGCCGGCCATGCCGCCGCCCACGATCAGATACTGGTAGTCGGGCATGTTGTGCTTTTCCCCTTGACCGCGCGGGCCCCCTCTGCTAGAGTCTCACCCAATAACCATGTGTCCCAGGGCACGACCGAAACTCTGACGCCCTCCTCACGGAGGGCGTTTTGTCGTTTCTGGGCGGAAATGGGCGCAGGGACCCGGGGGGGATGGCCATGAAAGAGCAGATCCGCATCACGAACGGCGCGAAGACCAGCCCGGCGGAGGTCTTGGCCCTGTGCCAGGAACGCGGCGTGCAGATGGTCGACTACCGGTTCACCGACCTGCTCGGGACGTGGCAACACTTCTCCTCGCCGGTCGGAGAGCTGAGCGAGGGCATCTTCGCCGACGGCATCGGGTTCGACGGCAGCAGCATCCGCGGGTTCCAGCGCATTGACGAGTCCGACATGCTGCTGGTGCCCGATGCGGCGTCGGCCCGCGTCGATCCGCTGCTGCGCGTGCCCACCCTGTCGTTGATCTGCGACGTCGTCGATCCGATCACCGGCGAGCGGTACAGCCGCGACCCGCGCTTCATCGCCCAGAAGGCCGAGCGCTACCTGATCACCACCGGCGTCGCCACGACCTCCTACTGGGGCCCGGAAGCGGAGTTCTTCGTGTTCGACGATGTGCGCTACGAGCAGACGCAGCATTCCGCCTTTTACGCCGTGGACTCCACCGAGGGGAATTGGAACAGCGGGCGCGACGAGAAGCCGAACCTGGCGTACAAGCCGCGGCACAAAGAGGGATACTTTCCGGTGCCGCCCGCGGACACGCTGCAGGACTTCCGCTCCGCGCTGGTGTTGAAGATGCAGGACGCGGGGCTGGAGGTCGAGGTGCACCACCACGAGGTCGCCTCGGCGGGGCAATGTGAGATCGACCTGCGGTTCGCCTCGCTGACGGACATGGGCGACCGGCTGACGACCTACAAGTATCTGGTGAAGCAGTTCGCACGGGACCATTTCAAGACCGCGACGTTCATGCCCAAGCCGATCTTCGGCGACAACGGCTCCGGGATGCACTGCCACCAGAGCCTGTGGCGGGACGGCACGAACCTGTTCTTTGACGCCGGCGGCTACGCGCAACTGTCCGACGTGGCGCGCTACTACATCGGGGGGCTGCTGGCGCACTCGGCCGCGCTGATGGCGTTCTGCGCGCCGACGACGAACTCATACCGCCGGTTGGTGCCGGGGTTCGAAGCCCCGGTGAACCTGGTGTACTCGCGGCGCAACCGGTCCGCCGCGGTGCGCATCCCGATGTACTCCACGAATCCCAAGACCAAGCGCATCGAGTACCGGCCCCCGGATCCCAGCGCCAACCCCTACCTGGCGTTCGCGGCGATGCTGCTGGCCGGGCTGGACGGGATTGCGCGCCGGCTCGATCCCGGCGATCCGATGGATGTCGATCTCTACGAGATGCCGGCGGAAGAGGCGGCGCGCATCCGGCAGCTGCCGGGCTCACTCGACGAGGCGCTGAGTGCGCTGGAACGCGATCGCGAGTTCCTGCTGGCGGGGGATGTCTTCACGTCCGACCTGATCGACACGTGGCTGGAGTACAAGCGCAGCCGGGAAATCGATCCCGTGCGGATGCGGCCGCATCCGGCGGAGTTCGTCCTGTACTACGACGTGTAAGAAGCCCTAGACAGCAAGACACCCGGCGGAGACGTTGCGCTCACGCCGGGTGTCTGCGTTGATCTCGCGTACCATCGAACTGCTGCGATGTGATCTGCCTTACCAAACAAGCGGGCGCCTACTGATGCGTGCCGTTACTGCCCTCTGTTAACAAGAACGCCGTCAGCAGGAGAATCGCGAGCGGGAGCAGGAATCGTGTCCGCATCCTGAAACCCGACGGGGCGTCACGATCGCGTGAAAGAAGAATGAGGAGCCAGGGTTGAGTGAATCCGAACTTCGCGACTTGTTCCTCTTGCGCCCCGACGTGGTGTTTCTCAATCATGGTTCGTTCGGCGCCTGCCCCCGGCCGGTGTTTGCCGTCTATCAACGCTGGCAGCGCGCGCTGGAGCGGCAGCCGGTGGAATTCCTCGCGCGACGGTTTCCGGCGTTGATGCAATCTGCGCGCGAGGCCCTGGCCGCCTACGTCGGCGCCCGAGCGGATGACGTCGTGTACGTGCCCAATGCCACCAGCGGGCTGAACGTCGTGGCCCGGTCCCTGCCGCTGCGTCCAGGAGACGAGGTGGTCGGGACCGATCACGAGTACGGCGCGCTCGACCGCACCTGGACGTTCGTCTGCGAGCGCCGCCGCGCGCGGTACGTGAAGGCGGCGGTGCCCGTACCGGTGCGCTCCGCGCAGCAGGTGGCTGACGCGATCTGGTCGGCGGTGACGCCGCGCACCCGCGTCCTGTTCTGCAGTCACATTAGTTCGCCCACGGCCCTGATCTTTCCGATCCGGGAGCTGATTCGCCGGGCCCGGCAGGCCGGGATTCTCACCGTGATCGACGGCGCGCACGCGCCGGGACAGATCCCGCTGCGGCTCGATGACCTGGGGGCGGATTTCTACGCCGGCAACTGTCACAAGTGGCTGTGCGCGCCCAAAGGCGCGGCATTCCTCCATGCCCGGCCCGAGGTCCAGGGGATGCTGTCGCCCCTGGTCGTCAGCTGGGGCTGGCGCGCGGAGCGACCGGGTCCTTCCCGGTTCATCGACGAACAGGAATGGCAGGGCTCCCGGGATATCGCGGCCTACCTCTCGGTGCCGGCGGCGATCGAGTTCCTGCGGAACCGCCAGTGGGACCGCGTGCGCGCGCGCTGCCACCGGCTCGCCAAGCGGCTGCGCGCCGGGCTGCTGCGCGCGGGCGGGGGGTTGGCGCTGAGTCCGGATTCACCGCGGTGGTACGCGCAGATGGTGAGCGTGCCGATCCCGGTCGCCGATGCCGAGGCATTCCAACGGCGCCTGTATGCGCGCTTTCGCATCGAAGTGCCGGTGGTGCCCTGGAACGGCCGCACGCTCGTCCGCGGCTGCGTGCAGGGGTACAATACCGGCACCGACATCTCCGCGCTGATCGACGCCACCGCGGAGCTGCTGGCATCGCCATGAAACTGTCGCGGCGGAAGTTCGAAGCGCTGGTCGTACGGGCGCTGGAGACGATCCCGGAACCGATCCGCGCCCGCATGGACAACGTCGACGTGGTGATCGAAGATCGTCCCAGCCCCGATCAGCTCACGTCGCTGGACCTGTCCCCGGACGAGGAGCTGTTCGGACTGTATGAGGGGACGCCCCTGATCGAGCGCGGCATCACCGCCAATCCCCTGATGCCGGACAAGATCACGATCTTCCAGCGTGCCCTCGAAGCGGGCTGTGAGACCGAAGCCGACATCACCGAAGAGGTCCGGCGCACGATTGTCCACGAGGTGGCGCATCATTTCGGCTTCAACGAAGAGAAGCTGGCCGAACTGGGATATGATTAGCCGACCTGACCTGAGACCTGACACCTGATACCTGGAGCGTGGCGATGAATCCGATAGCGATGGTCGTGGAAGCAATCGCCAACGCGCTGCGGGCGGTGCGCAACGCGCTGGCATCACTCGCTCCCGCTCCGGAGTACGTCATGTTTACCGTCACCGGCACGCTGCCGGAACGCCGGGTCCGGCCGGCGCACTGGCTGCGCCGTCTGCTGCCCCTGCCGCAGCCCGCGCCTCCGCAGGAGAGTCTGGAGGAGTGGCGCGCGCGGCTGGAGGCGCTGGCGGCGGACCACCGCGTGGAGGGCATCGTCCTGAAGATCGGGGACCTCACCGCCCCTCTGGCGGCCCTGGAAGATCTTCGCGCCGCGCTGATGGCGTTCCGCGGGCGCGGCAAGCGCGTCGCCGCCTACCTGCCGGTCGCGACGCTGCCGTCCTACTATCTGGTCAGCGCCGCCGAATTGATCGTCGCTCCGGAGAGTCTGGAGTGGGGGCTGTTTGGGTTTCGCACCGAGGCGACGTTCCTGCGCGTGGCCCTCGACCGGCTGGGCATCCTGCCGCAGTACCACCACATCGCCGAGTACAAATCCGCGGCGAACCGGTTCCTCTATCCGCAGATGCCAGACGCCCAGCGGGAGATGCTGACGTCGATCCTGGAGTCGATCAGCGAGGATGTGACGGCGGCGATCGCAGAGTCGAGACAGGTCAGTGCGCAGAGCGTCCGGGAGGCGATCGACGCGGGCCAGATGTCATCAGCCGACGCCGCCCGTCTGCGGCTGCTCGATCGCATCGGCTTTGAGGATGAACTCCCGGCGATCCTGTCGGCGGATCATCGGCCGGCCACCGTGCTGTCCTGGCCCGCGGCGCGGGCGCGCCTGCGCGTCCCGTTGCACTGGTGGGCCGCGCAGCCGGCGGCGATCGCGGTGGTGCAGCTGTTGGGCGGGATCGTGCCCGGCGAGAGCCGTGAGTTTCCCGTGCCGCTGCCGCTGTTTGGCCCGCGGGTCGCGGGCAGCGACACCGTCGCGCGCGCGTTTCGAGCCGCGGAGCGCATGCCTTCGGTGAAAGCCGTGGTGTTCCACGTCGATTCCCCCGGCGGGTCGGCGATTGCCTCCGATCTGATCTGGCGCGAGGTCGAGCGGGTGCAGCGGAAGATGCCGGTGGTCGTGCACATGGGGAACGTCGCCGGGTCCGGCGGCTACTACGTGGCCTGCGGCGCCAGGCACATCGTCGCCGGGGCCACCACGTTGACCGGATCGATCGGCGTCGTCAGCGGGAAGTTCGATCTGTCCGGACTGCTGATCCACGGGGGCGGCCGGCGGGAGGTCCTCGCCGTGGGCGAGAGCGCGACGATGCCGTCGCTGTTCAGGCCGTACACGGAGATGGAATGGACGCGTCTGCGCGGGTGGATGGACGAGGTGTATGTGCGCTTCAAATCCCGCGTGGCGGCGGGCCGCGCCACGTCTGTCGACGAGGTCGAGCGCATCGCCCGCGGCCGCGTCTGGACCGGCCGGCAGGCGCTGGCCCATGGACTGATCGATGAGATCGGCGATCTGCAGACCGCGGTGGCTCGGGCGAAAGAGCTGGCCGGCATTCCCGCCCACGCCGACACCCCGGTGCTGACGATCCGCCCGCCGAAGGTTGCGGCGCTGCCGGCGGCATCCACCCCGGCCGCCTGGCTGGACGAGCTGCACCGCGTCGTCGGGCTGGCCGTCGATCACCCGCTGCTGGTCATGACCGGTCCGGACCTGCGCTAGTTCCCAGCGCAGGAGATCGACCTGATCTCAAGAAAAATGCGGTGATGATCGCCGCGGACCATCGGGCCTTTCGTCTTCGCATCCTCCGCAGCGGCAGCAGCGGTAATGCGATCTTCCTCCACGCCGCCGGCACGGGCGTCCTGATCGACGCCGGATTGCCTGAGCAGACCCTGTCCAGAGAACTGGCCGCCACGGCCGTCTCCTTCTCGGAGATCAGCGCGATCCTGCTCACGCACGAGCATGAGGACCATGCCAAAGGCGCCGCGGCCCTGGCGAAAGCGGCCGGCGTGCCGATCTACGCGAACGAGGGCACGATCGGGGCCGCCGGCTTTGTGGGCGCTGCGCTGGAGCGGTTTACCACCGGGCGTCCGTTCACCGTCGGCGGGCTGACCGTGGAGGCGTTTCCGGTGTCCCACGATGCCGCCGAGCCGGTCGGGTTCGTCGTCGGCTGGAACGGGACCAGGGTGCTCATTGCGACCGATCTGGGCGAAGCCGGTGACGAAATGGTCGAGCGCGCCCGCGACTGCCGCATCGTCGTGCTGGAAGCCAACTACGATCTGCGCCTGCTGTCGGTCAGTCCGTATCCGTGGTTCCTCAAGAACCGGATCCTGGGGCTCACCGGGCACCTCTCCAACGATGCGGCCGCCCGCGCCGTCGTCGCGTCGGGACAGACGGGCCGGCCCCAGGCCGTGGTGCTGGTGCACCTCTCTGACATCAACAACCTCACGCCCCTGGCTCGCGACACGGTGCGCTGGGCCCTCGAACGCGAAGGGATGGGGCACGTCCGCGTCCATGCCGTGCGCCCGAACGGCACGAGCGACCTGAACGAACTCGGCGAACAGGCGAACAGGCGAACAGGCGAACATACGCAGTCGCAATGAGGCTCGCTGCGGATCTTGCCTCCGGGAAGCCCAACGAGGTTCTGCGCCGCCATGTCGCGCGCATCCTGGCATCAGCCCTGGCGGCGGTAGACCCCGACCGCGCCGTGCGCAAGTTCGTGCGGCGGCGCACTTCGACGCTGCGCATCGGCCGGCGATCCTACGATCTGGCCGCGATGCGCCGCATCCTGGTGGTCGGCGCGGGGAAGGCGGGGGCGCCGATGGCCGCCGCGCTGGAATCGGTCCTCGGCGACCGCATCGCTGCCGGTATCGTCAACGTGAAGTACGGGTATACGCAACCATTAAGGCGCGTGCAGCTGATCGAAGCCGGCCATCCCCTGCCCGATGAGTCCGGACGGCGGGGCGCGGAGGCGATGCTTGCGTTGCTGGCCGGCGCAGGGCCGGACGATCTGGTCATCTGTATCCTCTCCGGCGGCGGATCGTCGCTGCTGCCGGCTCCCCCCGAGCCCATCACGCTGCAGCAGAAGGTGGAGGTCACCGAGCTGCTGCTGCGCAGCGGAGCGGCGATCCAGGAGATCAACACCGTACGCAAACATCTGTCGACTATCAAGGGCGGGGGATTGGCCCGGGCGGCGGCCCCCGCCAGAGTGGCCGTGATCGTGCTCTCCGATGTGATCGGCGATCCGATCGACGCCATCGCATCCGGGCCGGCGGCGCCGGACCCCACGACGTTCGGCGAGGCCCTGGCGATTCTGGAGCGCTACGGCCTGCAGGACCGCGTGGCGCCGGAAGTGCGACAGCGGCTGCGTGACGGCGCTGATGGGAGGATTCCGGAAACGGCAAAACCAGGGGACCCGATCTTCACGCGCGTGCAGACGGTCATCGTCGGCAGTAATCAGTCCGCGGCCGTTGCCGCCGTGCGCCAGGCGACCGCGTTGGGCTACCGGTCCTTGCTGGTGACGACGTGCCTGGAAGGCGAGGCGCGGGAGGCGGCCCGCCTGCTCGCCGGCATCGGACGGAGCGCGCGGTTGGCCGGGATCCCATCCGTTCCTCCGGCGTGTGTGGTCGCCGGGGGCGAAACCACCGTCACGGTCCACGGGACCGGCACAGGCGGACGGTGCCAGGAGTTTGCACTCTCAGCCGCCCTGGCCGTCGACGGCTGGCCCGACGTCGTGGTCGCGGCATTCGGCACTGATGGCACCGACGGGCCTACCGACGCGGCCGGAGCGGTGGCCGACGGGACGACGATCGACCGCGCCCGGCAGGCGGGCCTCAACGCCCGCCGCGCGCTGGACACCAATGACGCCTATCCGTTCTTCGCGGCACTGGGCGATTTGATCGTGACCGGACCGACCAATACCAACGTGAATGACCTGTACATCGTACTTGTGGGAGTGAATCGTGAACCGTGACTCGCGCCTGCCGGCCCACGGGGGTTTGGACGATTCACGATTCTCGACTCACGATTCACGAATCTGATGCGTATTCTGTTCTGCACCTCAGAAGCGGTTCCGTTCGCCAAGACGGGCGGACTCGCCGACGTATCCGGCGCGCTGCCGGGTGCGCTTGCCGCCGCGGGTTGCGACGTCCGCGTCGTCCTCCCCCGGTATGGAAGTATCTCGACGTCCGCGCTGACGCACGCCGGGCGCATTGACGCGGAGGTCGCCGGCACGCGCCTGGACGCCGGCGTGTTCGAGGCGCGGCTGGGGGACAGCGACGTCCCCGTGTGGCTGATCGACCGGCCGGACTACTTCGACCGGCCCGGGCTGTATGGTGAGGGCGGAGCGGACTATGCCGATAATCTGGCGCGGTTCACGTTCCTGTGCCGGGCGATCCTGGCGTGGAGCACGGCGCAGCCCTGGCGCCCGGACGTGATCCACTGCAACGACTGGCAGACCGCGCTGGTCCCCGTCCTCATCGGCGCAGGACAGGGCCCCTCGATCCCGACCCTGCTGACCATCCACAACTTGGCCTATCAGGGTCTGTTTCCCGCCGCGGAGTTTCCGGTCACCGGGCTGCCGCCGTCGCTGTTTGCCGTATCGGCGCTGGAGTTCTGGGGCCAGGTGAATGTGTTGAAGGGCGGCATGGTCTTTGCGACCCTGCTGTCGACGGTCAGCGAGACGTATGCGCGGGAGGTGCAGACGCCCGAGTACGGTGCGGGGCTGGACGGCGTGCTGCGCGACCGGCGCGACGACCTGTTCGGCATCCTCAACGGCGTCGATTACGGTGTATGGGATCCGGCCACCGACGCGCTGATCCCCGCGCGCTACACGGCTGAAGACCTGGAGGGCAAGGAGATCTGCAAACGCACCCTGCAGCAGGAGTTCGGACTGCCCGACGACCCCTCCGCACCGCTGATCGGCATGGTCACCCGGCTGGCCGACCAGAAGGGGTTGGATCTCGTGGCCGCGGTGATCGAGGACGTGCTGGACGATGGAGCGCAGTTCGTCCTGCTGGGCACAGGCGACCCTCGGTATCACACGCTGTTTGGCGGCCTGATGGCACGCCGACCGACGCAGCTGGGCGTGCGACTGGGTTTCGACAACCGCCTGGCCCATCTGATCGAGGCCGGCGCCGACATGTTCCTGATGCCGTCACGATACGAGCCGTCGGGCCTCAATCAGCTGTACAGCCTGCGCTATGGAACCGTGCCGGTCGTCCGGCGCACGGGCGGGCTGGCGGATTCGGTGATCGACGCCACGCCGGCGACGCTGGCGGATGGAACGGCGACGGGCTTCGTGTTCGACGACTACACGCCTGCCGCGCTGAGCTCCGCGATCCGCCGCGCGCTGGAGACGTTTCGAGCTCCGGACACCTGGCGGCGGATTCAAGCGCACGGCATGCGCGCCGATTTTTCCTGGGCGGCGTCCGCGGAACGTTATCGACGGCTGTACCTGCTGACGCTGGCCCGGCATACGGCCGCGCCGGCGCAGACCCGGTAGGGGTTCGCAGCCCCGCCGCGAATTGTCCGGCGGTTGGAGGTGGGGGAGGAGTGCCTGAGCTCCGAAAAGATCCGATGTCGCGGCGGTGGGTCATCATTGCCACCGAACGCGCCGCCCGCCCGACCGATCTCACCCACGAGGAGATCGAGTCCACCGATCTCGACAAGTGCCCGTTTTGCGAAGGCCGCGAGGTTCGCACGCCGCCGGAGATCTTCGCAATCCGCGATCCCGGCACGGCCCCGAACACGCCCGGCTGGCACGTGCGGGTGGTCTCCAACAAGTTCCCCGCCCTGCGCATCGAAGGCGAAACCGAGCGCACGAACGTCGGCATCTACACGCGGATGGACGGCGTGGGGGCCCACGAGGTGATCATCGAGACGACCGACCATCACGCCCACCTGGCGCTGCTGCCGGTGACCCAGGTGTCCGATGTCATCGAGGCCTACCTGCAGCGGTATCGCGACCTGCGTGGAGACACGCGCTTCGAGTATGCGCTGCTCTTTCGCAACCACGGCCGCGCCGCCGGGGCGTCGCTGTCGCACCCCCACTCCCAGCTGATTGCCCTGCCGATCGTGCCCCGCCGGGTGAGCGAGGAACTCGACGCGTCCGAGCGCTACTTCGCGAAGTCCGGCGCGTGTATCTACTGCGCGATGATCGAGCAAGAACTGCGGTCGCGGGAACGGGTCGTCTTTGAGAATGCCGCGTTTGCGGTCATCGAATCGTACGCGTCGCGGTTCCCATTTGAGACGGTGGTCCTGCCCAAAGTGCACCAGGCCGATTTCGGGTTGCTGACCCCCGACGAAGTGCCGGCTCTGGCCGAGGCGCTGCACGAGGCGCTGTTCCGGCTGCACACGACGCTGAAGAACCCGCCGTATAACTTCATCATCCACACGCTCCCGTATAAGGAAGGATCGAAGCACGCGTACCACTGGCACATCGAGATCATCCCGCAGCTGACACGGGTGGCCGGATTCGAGTGGGGCTCGGGGTTCTACATCAACCCCGTCGTGCCCGAAGACGCCGCGCGCTACCTGCGGGAGACGTCCGCCGGTGCCGAGCAGGCGGTCGGCGCGACGCGTACTACGACCAGGCCCTGACGTCGGATGACCGCGCTCGGGCGTGCCCCTGAACGGATCCTGCTGGGGCCCGGGCCCAGCATGCTGCCGCCCAGCGTGCGGCTCAGCCTGGCGACGCCGCTGGTCGGACACATGGACCCCACGCTGTTTCCGATCCTCGAGGACATTTCAGCGCGGCTGCGGGAGACATTCCAAACCAGCAACGAGCTCACCCTGGCGGTGTCCGGCACGGGGACGGCGGGCATGGAAGCCTGCGTCGGCCATGTGCTGACCTCCGGCGATCGCATCGTGGTCGCCGCGGCGGGATATTTCGCCCAGCGCATCGCCGCCTTGGCCCGGCGCGCGGGGGCAGACGTCACGGTCATCGATGCGCCGTGGGGACAGGCGGTCGACCCCCGCGATGTGGCACGCGAACTGGACCGCGCTCCCGCCCGAGCGGTCGCCGCCGTGCACGTGGAGACGTCGACCGGGGTCGTGCAGCCCCTGGCCGATGTGGCCCGCATCGCGCATGATCATGATGCGGTGATGCTCGTGGACGCGGTCGCATCGCTCGGCGGCGTGGACCTCCCGGTGGACCGCTGGGGCATTGATGTCTGCTACGCCGGGACACAGAAGTGCCTCAGCGCGCCTCCCGGGATGGCGCCGGTGACGATCGGCAGGTCCGCCCGCGGGCGCAGCCGCGAGGGGGGGAGTTTCTACCTTGATCTGGAGCTGCTGTGGCGGTACTGGGCGAGCCCGCACACGTATCATCACACCATTCCGGTCCCCCTCGTCTATGCGCTGCACGAGGCGCTGCGGTTGGTCGGCGAGGAAGGGCTGAGCGTCCGGTTCGAGCGGCACCGGCGGAATGCGGAAGCGCTGTGGGCCGGATTGGAGGCGATGGGACTCGTGCTGCTGGTCTCGTCGGACCTGCGCGCGCCCAGCGTGACCACGGTCACCGTGCCCGACGGGATTGATGAGGCAAAGATACGGGGACGCCTGCTGGCAGAACACGACATCGAGATCGCCGGAGGGTTGGGTCCGCTGAAGGGTCACATCTGGCGCATCGGCCTGATGGGATACTCGTCGCAGCCACGCTATGTCCGGCTGCTGCTGGCGGCCCTGGAGGCGATTCTCAGCGACGAAGGATTCCGCAGCCCGCGCGGGGCCGCCGTCGACGCCGCTGAGCCTCTGCTGGCCGGCCCGACGACCGAAGCCCGAGACCCGATGCGCCCATAGCCGGGTTCACCTGCCGGTGGGCCGGCTAGTGCCGTACCAACTTGATCGTTAGATGTGTATTCTTGGCGATGCCTAGGGTTCTGAGAAGAACAACTGTGGCGAATCACGTCGGTACGGTACTAGCGCCAGTCGGGGGGGACGTTCACGTAGGAGCGGTCAAGGGCACTGACGGAGGGACACCCCAGGAGCCTGAGGGTGCGGTCGAGATCGGTGCGCAGGATCTCCAGCGATCGGACCACGCCCTGCCGCCCCGCGGCCGCCAGGCCGTAGGCGTACGCGCGTCCGACCAGGACGGCTCGCGCCCCGAGGCACATGGCCTTGACGACATCGGTTCCGCGGCGGACACCGCCGTCCATCATCACCTGCACGTCGTCCCCCACCGCGGCCGCGACTTCGAGAAGCGCCCGCAGCGTGGCCGGGAGATAGTCGAGCTGCCGCCCGCCATGGTTTGAGACCACAACGGCCGCCGCGCCCTCGTCGACCGCGCGCCGGGCGTCCTCGGCCGTCAGCACGCCTTTGATCACGATAGGCCCCCCCCAGAGTGGGCGGATCCACCTCAGGTCTGCCCACGCGACAGAGTGGCGTGCGAGGGCGGCCGCCACGTCCAGGAGGGGCATCGGTCCCTGACCCGGGATCACGACGTTGGCCAAAGGCGGTGTGCCGCCGTCGAGAAGGAAACGCGTGAGCCAGGCCGGACGGGCCAGCAGCTGAGGCAGATATCTCAGCCGCTCAAGGATGCTCCCGCTGAGCAGTTCACGCTGCCCGGCGCGGAGGTCGCGCTCTCGGAGTCCGGCCACCGGGGTGTCGATGGTGATGACCAGGGCGGTGAAGCCTGCGGTCCTGGCGCGTTCGATCGTACGTTCAGCGATTTCGCGGCCCCCGATCAGATAGAGCTGATACCAGACTCGTCCGGGCGCCGCTGCGGCAACGTCCTCCAGGCGGTGCCCCGAAAGGGTGGACTGAACGTAGATCGTTTCCGCTGCGCCAGCCACCCGCGCGGCAGCCACGTCGCCGCCCGCGTGCATGAGCCGGCTGTAGCCAACCGGCCCCAGCAGGATAGGCAGCGAGAGTTCGGCGTCCAAGACGCGCACGCGCAGGTCGGGAGCGGGCACCGTGACGGCGTGGCGGGGACGGAACGTCACCTCGTCGAACGCGAGTCGGTTCGCGCGCAGAGTGGCTTCTCCTTCGGCGCCACCGTCCAGGTAGTCGAAGACGACTCTCGGCAGCCGCCGGCGCGCGAGGGCGCGCAGGTCCTCGATATTCACGATGTGAGGAGCAGCGATTCTCATTAGGCTGGATACCTACTACGAAGCGTGGTCCGGCTCCTCGCAGAAGCCTAAGGCGGGTGGCCAAATGTGTTGCCGGCAGGTTTTGGGAGGTTTAGGCGCGCAACCTTCGGGGAAAAGATAGTGGGCCAGCGAAAGCGGACCCAAGATGGATTGGACGGTTCTTCGGAACTGACCAGCTCTAACTAGGGTAGCGCACCGCTGGCTAGATTTTTGCAGGGATTCCCCCGCGGTCCGTTGTAGGCCACAGCAAAATCCCTCGACACCGCGACAGCCCGTGGAGCCGACGCTTGAGCTGATCTGCCATCACACGTATGCCGGATTCGGCGGCATCCCGGTGGATCGATCCGGCCATGACAGCCACGGCCTGCTGGAGGGAAATCCCCAATTCGATTCCGACGGCATCGCCCCCAGATCGGGCACCCTGGCATTCACGCAGAATGGGAATCGGGTGCGCATCCCCGTGCCTGCCGGCTCAGTCTGGGGCAAGCTCGGCGGGATCAAGGTCGAGGCGATCGTCCGCTGGGAAGTGTCCCACGCCGTGCCGCAAACCATCGTCGCCGGGGATGCCGCCTTCAGCTTCTTTCTGAATGTCCACGGCGTCCTGCACGCCGCGTTCCATGGAGCGCCCACGGTGTCGGGAGCGCCGACCGACGAAGTGTTGACGAAACCCCCGTTTACCCTCAGCGGCGGAAACTATTGGGTCGATGCGGCGCGGTGGGTCAGACTCGGGTTCGTTCACGACGGCCTCTCCACCATGGAGTTATCGGTCGATGGGCATGTCGTCGCCCGCCGCCAGGACCTGCTGTCGGCGGTGCCGGGGGTCGGCCCGATGGGCGTGGGCATCGGCAACGATCCACAGCACGACGATTACTTTCTCGACGGCGCGATCGATGAGATCAAAGTCTGGCGGATCATTCCGCAGACTACCGACCGAGAGTTTTTCAACCGGCCCGTCGACCAGTCCGCCGCCGAGTGTTGGGACCGGTTCCTGCGCAGCCTAGCCGCCTCCCTCGATCGCCACCCGGACTGCGCGCAGCTGATCCAGCGCGCCGCGGGTGACGCGATCGACCGGTTCCGGCGGGCCATCCTCGCCATGGGCCCGGCGGCGTGGGACCGTTTCACGCGGACTGCGCAAAAGTATGCTGCGCTGTGGAGGGCGGGCAAACTCGACAGCCCGGAGATGGCGAATCTGTTCGCCGATTGATGCGCCTGGCTCGCTGGTTCCGGCATCGCGCTCCAAGACGATCCGGCGGTTCAGCAATTGGTGAACTCAGGATGTCTGGACATGATCCGGGCCGACTGCGTGCCGCTGGACTGCGATCCGCAGCTGGCCGCGTATTTCGAATTGATCATGCGCGGGTGCCGGTAGATGGCCAACGACGCGTTGACACTCGCCCAGCGGTTCGAACCGATCCTGTATTTCCATCAAAAGGAGAGGTTCTTCCCCTCCGATGCCAAGCGGTACATCGAATCCTGCGCGCTGTGGAAGGCGGTGCCGCCGTTTGACAGCAAAGGGTCGTGGACGCGGCTGATTGCGCACGAGGGAGTCGCCGCGTCGAGTGCCACCGGAGAGATCCAGGCCGGAGATGAGTATCTCGGTACGACGCACCCCCCCGCGATCCACGGAGCGCCCACGACCCAGCCGTACCTCATCAACACCGCGGGCGAGGAGCACTTCTTCGAGCTGGGCGGCTGGAGGATTCCGGCCGGCTACGCCGTGGCTGGCGGACCGCCGACGATCGTCCCGAACAACGAGCCCGGCGTCAACCCGACCACCCTCAACCGCTACGCCGACCGGGATGAAGTCGCAAAGACCTACCTCAAGCCGGAACTCGCCGCCGGGCGGTTTTGGTACCATGCGGAACTCTTCGATACCGTCCGGCTGCGGGATCTGATGACATCGCAGCCCGCCGGGGTTGCCCGGGTGCGCCCGGATCTGAGCAAGGTCTTCGTCAAACTCGAGCCGCGACATCCGGCGCTGCTGTGCTACTACTTCTTCTTTCCGGGCCACGATGAATCACTGGGTCCGCCCTGCGACCAAACGTATTCCGGACAGGAATTTGCCAGTTTCGCCGGCGAGTGGGCCTGCCTGGGGCTGCTGCTCTTCCGCCCAGATCCGAACGACGTCGCCGGCTTCCAGCCCGCGTATGTGGGCTACACGGGCCGCCTGAACTATGCCACGCAGTACGCGATGGACCCCGAGCGGCGCATCGGCATGGCCGTGGATCAGTGGAAGGGCTGGCAGAACGCCGCCGGACAGCTCGTCCCGGAAACGATCGATGACCACCCCAAGATCTTCGTGGCTCAGGGCACACACAGTCTGTATCTGGAGGCGGGTCAGTACATCGTCACGGCCTATCCTGGAGATTCCTATCCCCAGCAGTGCGGTGCCTTTGATGGACCCGATGCACTCGAGCAAGCGCGCCAATCGAAGAGTCCGCCTGACAAGCAAGACAAAACGGCCGCATCCTTCAAGATGC
>DASXUC010000090.1:0-5222 GCA_036505015.1 bacterium
CGGCCAGTCGAGAGGAACCAGGGACGCAGCCAGAACAAGGCCAGCGACATGGCGGTCATGACGTAGGCCACGGCAATGATCGGCACCGCGTCGGCAAAGCGCGACCCCACGACCAGGGGCACCAGGACGGGCAGCAGCGGCAAGCCGAGCAGGAATCCCGCTCCCAGCGGTAGCCCCAGGCCGATCGCGGCGCGCCGCAGGACGTCGCGGAACTCGTCCACCCGTCCCGCTCCCCACAGCGCGGCGAATCTCGGATAGATCACGGTCTGCAGCGTCCTGCCGAATGATCCGATGGCGGTCCCGAAGACTTTCGCCAGCGAATAGTTACCCGCCATCGCGGGGCCCTGGAAATACCCCAGGGCGAGCACGTCCAGCTGCTTGACGGCTACACCGACCAACGCGGTCAGGTTCGTGTACAGGAAGAACCCGAGCACTTCGCGCCACTTCCCGGCCAACCCGTCCCATGGTGCGCGGAGCCAGGATCCCCCCCACTGCAGGAGCACCGCGCGGTGCGAGGCCGCCAGCAGGAGAATGCCGCGCAGGCCCATGGTCATGGCGGCGGCCCCGACGACGCCGGCCGCCCCATACCCCGCCCACAGCAGCAGCACCACGGCCCCCAGCCGGAATAGCGTCGTCCCCGCGCGGATCCAGGCCAGGGTCCGAAACCGGCCGAGCGTGGAAAAAACGGCGACCGAGGCTTCCGCGAAGGACGCCGGAACATACGCGGCGGTGAACAGGATCAGCAGCCCGCCCGTACCTGCTGTCTTCAGCAGGCTTCCCTCCACCCAGCGCGCCGTCACCGCTACGATCACCAGGGTCAACAGCGCGACGGCCAAGTTGAGCGCGTAACTGAACCGACACAAGGCCAGCAGCTGGTCCCGGCGTCCGACCGCGGCGAATTCCCCCATGTACTTCACGGCGCCCTGCCCCGTTCGGAAGCTGACGATCGACAGGACAAACCCCGGATAGGACATGATCAACGCGGCCAACCCGTACCCCTGCGGTCCGAGCCAGCGCGCCACGAGCAGTCCCTGCGCCAGGCCGACGACGCCGACCACGACGTTGGCCAGAGTCAAGGCGCCGACGTCCTTGGCGAACCGCCGCGGGAGCAGGACCCTCGCCCGGCTGAGCAATACCCTCATCTCAACGGAAGTCGGCCCACGACGTCAGAGGGTCGCCGAGCAGTGTCTTCAACCGCGCCACGTCGTCGGCCAGCAAATCAGCCAGCCACGTCCGGCGCGAAGGCGTCAGTTTCGGCGTGCGGGCGACGAGAATCCGCTCGTACAGGCGCTGCACGACAGCGCTGCTGCGCATCAGGGCATGCAGGCGGGGCCGGGCGACGATCGCCGCCTTCACCGAGTGAAGCACCGGGTGACGCAGCGTGGCATTGCGGCTGGAGGGGACGGCGGCGAGCGGCACGGGCCGCAGACCGAAAAATGCCAGCACGCCCGCGGCGACACGTGCCTGGTCGCGGACGAAGTCCTCGAACAGCACGATGTGGAACCGACCGCGGTCGAACTGCGCCAGCCAGTAGCGCTCGAGCAGCTCCGCGAACCGTGACTCCGCGAGGTACTCCGGATGGCCGGCGACCAGATCCTCCAGCGTGCGCGGGGTGGCGCCGAACCGCTTGCGCAGGCCCTTCGTGCGGCGGTGCAGCATGAAGCGCGACGCGGTGTAGTCGATGGGGTTCCGAAGCATGAGGAAGAAGCGCGGGGGCTCCTCCGCCAGCGCCGCACGGATCCGCGGGGCCACGGTGGCGCCGCGGACAAAGTAGATTGGCGAACTCTCGATGCGCACTCCGTCGGGGGGGAACTGCGCGCGGTACCATTCCATGCCCCGGTCAAACTTGTTAGCGTAGAAGCCCAGCCCTTTACGGGCCATCGCCACCTCCGGATGCGTGGCCAGGAGAGAATAGAAGTACGTGCTGGCCGCCCGCTGCAGCCCGATGTGGAACCGTACCGGCAGCGACGCGCGGCCGCTCACTGGAAGTCCCTCCACGGCGCAAGCGAGTTGGCCAGCAGTCGCTTCAGCCGGGCGACATCGGCCGCCAGCAGGTCGCGCAGCCATGCACGCTGGGTGACCGTGAGCTTCTCGACGCGGCCGACAAGCAGACGATCATACGCGCGCTGCACGAGCGGGTTCCCGCGCACGGCCGCGCGGAGTCCCGGCCGACGGACGATTGCTCGCTTGACGGCGTGGAGGAAGGGATGCCGCAGCGTGGCGTTCCGGCTCGACGGTGGGGCCGAGAGCGGGTACGGACGCAGCCCGAAGAACCGGAGCACGACCTCGGTGGCCGCCGGCGGGTCGGCCACGAAGTCCTCGAACAGCACGATGCAGAACTGGGTGGGCTGAAAATGCGCGAACCAATGCTGCTCCAACAATCCGGCGTACCGTGATTCGTCGAGGTATTCGGGATGGTCACGGACCAGGGCTTCCAGGTCGCGCGGCGTGGCGCCGAAGCGCTTGCGCAGCCCTTTGGTGCGGCGGTGCAGCAAGAACCGCGAGGCAGTGTAGTCGATCGGATTGCGCAGCAACAGGACAAACCGCGGGGAGGTGCGCGCCGTTGCCGCTTTGATGCGCGGCGCGACGATCCGGCCCCGGAAGAAGTAGTCGGGAGAACTGTCGATCCGGATACCGCGGGGCGGGAACAGCGTCTGATACCATTCGAGGCCCCGTTCGAACGAGGTCGCGTAGAACGAGACGCCCTTGCGCACCAGGGCTACGTCTGGATGTGACGCCAGGAGTTCATACAGATAGGTGCTCCCCGCGCGCTGCAGGCCGATGTGGAGCCGCGAGGGAACCGGCTCGGCGTCCGGTGCCGATGTCATCGGTGGGGCGGCCTCACGCTCCGACGGCATACCCATACTCGCGCAGGTGGGCGCTCAACGCAGCCGTGATCGTCTGCAACTCGTCGCCCGACGCCGCGTCGATCCGCCCGGCGTTGGTCGGCACCAGCGTGGGGGGGCACCGGTCGAACGGGAAGGCATCGACCGCGAGCCCGCTGAACGCGAGGGCCGCACGCATCTGCCCGTGCACGTCGGCGCACAGCGCTTCATAGCGCATGACGTGGACGGGAAGCAGGGCCGCATAGGTCCGGACCTGCTCGAGCGCCCTGATCCAGTGCCGGGTGGCGCGCCGCACCGGGTCTTCCTGGTTTCCCCCGTTCTGGCGGTACTTTTCCAGTACGCTCAGCGCCACGGCGCGCCCGTCGCGCACGACGTGGATGAACCGGGCGCCCGGGAACGCCGCGGCCACCAGCGGGGCGCAGCGACTCCGGTACTTTCCGGGCGGTTTGGCGAGAAAGACGCGCGCGCCGTCGCGGCGGCACTGCCGGGTGATGACGGCCTGGATCCGGCCGACCGCGGCGTCCCGGCCCGCCTGCTCGTCGAGCGCGAAGGCCCAGACGCGGTGCGCCTCGATGGGCATCGGCGCGATCCGCCGCGCCCAGGGGTACTGGCTCTTCTTCCAGGAGTGAGCGATCAGGCCCCGCAACATCCTATCGATGCCCGCGAGCAGCGGGCCGGAGGCGTCCCGAGCGGCCAACGCACGCGCGGCGTACTGGGAGATCCACGCGGTGTCAGGGTGCAACGACAGCATACGGTAGACGATCGTCGTGCCGGAGTGCCCGGCGCCGACGACGAACACCGGCGTGATCAGACTGGGGGTCATCGCCCCCACGGCAGGGTAATGCCGAGCATCGATTCGAGTTCCTCTCGCTGCGGATAGAGCATGGCCTCAAGCTCGCCGCGCACGCTTTCCGGAATTGGCGTCACGCTCCCTTTGTGGATCGGGCGTTCGAGCTCCGCGGGGTCCAGACTGATGTCCGGGTCGACGCCGAGAAACACAAAAATCCGCCGTAAGGTGTCGACGGGCCTGGCGAACATCTCCTCGCTCGCGCACACGAAGATCTGATCCGCGGGCAGGTGGGACCGCCACGTGCGGAGTGCAGCCAGGTAGTTGCCGCGCTCCATCACCTCGGGCAGCCGGAAGAACACGCGCAGCGATTCTTCTTTCGCCTGTACGAGAGGGTGTCCTGCCCACTTGCGGTAGCTCTTGGCCGCCTGCGACCATGCGCGCTGCACCGGGTCGCGCACCAGATAGACGACGCGGACGTCCGGCATCCATGCGGCAATGATCCGAACGCGGTCCTCCGGCAGGATCGCATACGCCGGGGTGACTTCACCGACATGTTTGCCCAGTAGGCGCCCTACGACAAAATTGAGCGCGTAGCGCACCTGCGCTTCCCGCCGGCGGCCGATCCACGGCAGCCGCCGGCGGCGCACACGCCGGTCGAAGAAGTGCAGCTCCTTGGTCCGCGGCGTCCAGATCTGCGGGTGGCCTCGCAGATGCTTCCACAGCCAGGTGGTCCCAGCGCGCTGCGCGCCGATGCCGAGGAAGTCGGGCATTGCCCAGTTCAGGAACCGCTGCATCACCTGCGGCGCCCGATCGCGTCCGTGAGGACACCGATGGTAGCATCGACCATCGCCGGCACTCCGAACTTCTCTGTAACCAGTGTCCGCGCATTCTCGCTCAGCCGCTGGGCCAGCCCGGGGGTCTCGCCGAGGCGGGTGAGCGCGTCGACGATGCCCGAGGCGCTGCCGTCGTGGAGAAGCCCGGTGCGTCCGTCGTCGACGACCTCCGGGATGCCGCCCACCGCCGGAGCGATGACCGGCACTCCCAGTGCCATGGCCTCGAGCACGACCCAGGAGAAGCCCTCGTGCGCAGACGCCACGATCAGCGTGTCGGATGCCGCGATGGCTTCAAGCGTCTCCTCCCGGCGGCGGCGTCCCGCAAACACGACGCGGTCGGACACGCCCAGCGTGGCGGCCAGACCTCGCAGCCGCCCGGCCTCCGGCCCATCTCCGATGAGACGCAGGGTCACCTCGGGCAGCTCCGCCATGGCGCCCAGGATTTGGTCAAAACGTTTGACGGGAACGAGCCTGCCTACGGCTATCGCCCGGCGCAGGGGCCGGCCCATCCCCTGTGAGGGGCGGGCCGGCGGATCCACGGCCACGGCGTTTGGGACGACCCGCACCCGTTCCGGCGCAATGCCGAGGCCGGCCAGCCAGCGGGCCAGCCAGCGGCTGGGAACGAGGATCAAGTCGGCTCGGTGGAACGTCCAGGTCTGCACCTTCGTCAGCAGCCCGACTCGCCCCCCGTGGCGGCGACGCTGGAACTCCTCGAGCGTCTCATCGATCCACCCGTACGCCGACGCCCGGTCC
>DASXUC010000091.1:0-7192 GCA_036505015.1 bacterium
AAATCGGGGGCCGGGAACCGCAGGAACCCGACCTGCACCGCCCACTCCAGCGTGTTTGTCCCCCGCACGAGCGGCAGGGTGATGCCGAAATTCCCCCGCGTCACCGAACCCCGCGCCATGCTCTTGGCCTCGACGTGATTGACGATCACCGTGGCCGTGGGGTGGGACTTGATCGTCAGTGCGCCGGTCACTGCGGCCGCCATCTTCGTCAGGTCCAGGTCGATGCTCAGCCATTCCACGTACTTGGTGGCGCCGCGGGGCAGGTCGAATCTCAGCCGCCGCGTCTGTCCGTCGCTGACCGCGATCAGCGAAATCGGCAGCGTCCCGTTCACCACAAAGGTGCCGTTGTCGTTCGCGTGCGCAGTAGTCCCCGCGACGGCGATAACCGTGCCCGGCCGCGTCGTCCCGCGGACCTCCACGGTACCCGAGGCCGCCGTGTACTTGAGATCCACCGCCAGCGGCAGTGGAGTCTGTCCGATCGCCGGGGTCGCCAACAGCAGGGCCACCAGCACCAGCACGATCACCCGCATCAATGGTCTCCTCCATGCCCGCGTTATGGCCATCACACTCATATCACTACGCAGCGTCTCGTCGCCGAGTTCCAACAGTGCTTCAGTGTACGGGTCTGACAGCGGACCGCATAGGACCTGTGATAGCGGTGCCGCGCCGATTTGACAACAATCCGGAAATCGACGTATACTGACTTCTGATCGGCGAAGACGAGGACGAGTACGCTGCGTGCCGTTGCCCAGGAGAGAGGGGAGGATCCGGTGAGAGCTCCCCAGCGGTGCAGCTGAAGACCCCCTCCGAGCCGCCGCTTGAAACGTGAATAGTGAATCGTGAATAGTGAATCGCATCCGGAGTTTCCGGGTGGTCCGATTCACGAGTCACGATTCACGAGTCACGAAGTAAGGTTGGCCGTTTTCCCCGCGTGAAGGGGTGCGAGCGCCGCCTTCGAACTGCGTGGGCGGAAGCAGGGTGGAACCGCGGGCCAGCCCCTCGTCCCTATGTGGACGGGGGCGTTTTGTTTTCCGGGGGAGGACGATCATGGACCGCATTAGCATTACGCTGCCGGACGGCCGCATCCGAGAGTATCCCCGCGGCGTCACGCCCGCGGAGATCGCCCGCGATGTGGGCGTGCTCGATGCCATCGTCGCGAAAGTCGACGGGCGCCTGCGCGACCTCGCGGCCCCGCTGGACCGCAGTGCCGCCGTCGAGCTGCTCGACTTCGATGCGCCGGAGGGGCGCGAAGTCTACTGGCACTCCTCGGCGCATCTACTGGCCCAGGCGGTGAAAGAGCTGTTTCCGGAGGCCAAGCTGGCCATCGGGCCGCCGATCGAGCAGGGCTTCTACTACGACATCGACATCGGCCGGCCGTTCGAGCCCGCCGACTTGGAGCGCATCGAAACGCGCATGCGCCAGCTGGCGGCGAACGACCAGCCCATCGAGCGGGTCGAGCTGCCGCGCGAGGACGCCATCCGTATGTACGAGGCGACGGGGGAGAAGTACAAGCTGGAGCTGCTGCGCGACGACATTCCTGATGCGCGGGTCTCCTTCTACCGGCAGAACGGATTCTCCGACATGTGCCGCGGGCCGCACCTGCCCCGCACGGGGGTGATCAAGGCGATCAAACTGCTCAGCACGTCCGGGGCGTACTGGCGGGGGGACGAGCACCGCGAGATGCTCTCGCGCATCTATGGGATCACGTTTCCGCGCCCGGACCAGCTCGATGCGCACCTCCAGCTGCTCGAAGAGGCGCGCCGGCGCGACCACCGCCGGTTGGGCCGGGAGCTCAAGCTCTTTGCCTTCGCCGAGGAGCTGGGACAGGGACTCCCGCTGTGGCTTCCCCGGGGCGCCGTGGTGCGGCGCATTCTGGAAAACTACATCGTCGATCTGGAATCCTCACGCGGCTATCACCACGTGTTCGCGCCGGACCTCGCTGCGGTGGAGCTGTACAAGATTTCGGGCCACTGGGACTACTTCCGCGAGAACATGTACCCGCCGATGAAGGTGGACAACGAAGAGCTCGTGCTGAAACCGATGAACTGTCCGCACCACATCATGATTTACAAACACGAGCAGCACTCCTACCGCGACCTGCCGGTGCGGATCGCCGAACTGGGGCGGATGTACCGGTACGAGAAGTCGGGCACGCTGACGGGGCTGCATCGCGTGCGCTCCATGACGCTGAATGACGCCCACATCTTCTGTCGGCCCGACCAAGTGAAGGAGGAGTTCGCCGGCGTCGTACGGTTGATGCAAGACGTCTACCGTGACTTCCGGATCGAGGAGTATCGACTGGACCTGGCGGTGCACGACCCGACGGATCGGCAGTATTACCATCAGGACGAGGAGCTCTGGATGCAGGCCGAGGGCCTGCTGGGCGAGGCGCTGGACGAGCTCGGGCTCCCGTATCAGCGGGATGTCGGCGGCGCGAACTTCTACGGCCCCAAGGTCGACGTGCAGATCAAAACGGCGGCGGGGAAGGTGGAATCGCTGTCCACGATCCAGATCGACTTCCTGCTGCCCCGGCGATTTGATCTGGAATACATCGGCGAAGACGGGAAGGCCCACCGGCCGGTGATCATCCACCGTGCGATCATCAGCACGATGGAGCGGATGATGGCGTTCCTCATCGAGCACTTCGCGGGCGACTTCCCGCTGTGGCTCGCGCCCGAGCAGGCCCGCATCCTGCCCATCGCCGAACGGCATCTGGCGTACGCGCGGGAGGTCGCCGACGGCCTCGCCGCGCGGGGGGTGCGAGTGGAGGTCGACGTGAGCAACGAGCGGATGGGCTATAAGATCCGGCGCGCGGAAGTCGAGCACATCCCCTACATGCTCGTCGTCGGCGACAAGGAAGCCGCCAGCGGCCAGGTCGCCGTGCGCAGCCGATTCCGCGGTGACCTGGGGCCGATGCCGCTGGACGAAGTCGTCGCGAAGATCGCGCGCGAGGTCGAGACGAAAGCGTAAGCCGAACAGCCCCATCTGAGGGATAGCGGGCCGGCGTACCTCCTGGCACACTGTGTCCCGTACGAAATCGCCAGATGCCTACTGCGGATCCGCGCGATAAGGCAGCCGATTTCGTGCGGGACTGTGGCGTCAGGAGGAAGGCATGCGTCGGCCCCTCGTCTGGTTCGCCATCGCGTTTGCGGCGGGGATCGCCGTCGCCCGCTGGACGTTGCTCACCAGCTTCGCCTGGCTGGCGCTGGCCGGGGCGGCCTGCGGCCTGGCCCTGATCCGGTTGCGGGCGGGCCCGTCTGCGGTAGTGCTCTTGCTCGTCGCCGCGTGGACCGCCGGGGGCCTGTGGTCCTCGCTTGATCGTTTCGCCGCATCGGTCGATCCATTCGCCGGGTTGATGGGCCTCCCGGTCACCGTCGAAGGCTGGGTTGACCGCCCCCCGCAGGTCCTCAGCGCAGCGCGGCGGATTCGGACCCGACTCACCGTCGCGGTCGATCGCGTCGATCGTCTCCATCACCCCGGTGCGCGCGGTACGGTCCTGATCACGCTCGCGGACCGGCGGGCGTTCGCCTACGGCGACCGCATTCGGGCGCACGGTCGGCTGTATCGCCCGCCGCCGGCCGGGAATCCGGGTGAGGTATCCTACCGCGATGCGTTGCGATCGGCGGGGATCGACGCCGCGATGACGGTGCGCGGCGGCGCCGACGTCCGGCTCATCTCGAGAGGCGGGGGAAATCCAATTCTCGCGGCCGCGTACGGCCTGCGGGCGCGTCTGACCGCGTTCATGCACGGTGGCCTCCCTGAACCCGAAGGAGCGCTGCTGTCCAGTCTGCTGCTCGGCGACGACGGCGCCATCGCCCCGTCGCTGCGCGAGGCGTTTCGCAGTGCGGGGCTGCTGCACGTCCTTGTTGTGTCTGGCGCCCAGGTCGCGCTGGTTGTCGGCAGTATCCTGTGGGTCGGCCGTCTCGTGCGCGCGCCGCCGCGACCGGCGGCCGTCGCCGCGGCGGGCGCGGTGGCATTCTTCGCGCTGATGACCGGATGGGTCCCGTCTGTGGGACGGGCGACGGTGATGGCGCTGGTGGGCGTGGCCGCGTCTCTGTTGCGGCGCGATCGCGACACCTACACGTCGCTGGCCGCGGCCGCGCTCGTCCTGTTGATCGCGGAACCGGCGTTGCTGGCCGACCTGGGTTTCCAGCTCTCGTTTGCCGCGACATGGGGCCTGCTGTACGTTGCCCCCGCGCTCGCCGGCCGGATCGCGGCGGGTCCGCGCTGGCTGCGGGCGCTGGTCAGCATGACGGTGGGGGCGCAGTTGGCCGTTCTCCCGCTGCTGGCGTACCACGTCGGGCGGATCTCCGTGGCCGGCTTCATCTCCAACCTGCTGGTGGTGCCGATCGTCGGCGTGCTCGTCCCGGTGGGCTTCGCCGCCGCGGCCGTGGGCCTGGCCACGCCGGTGGTGGGCGGCGCGGCGCTGGCCGTCCTGCGCCCTCTGCTGACCGTGCTGATGTCCACGGCCGAGTTCTTCGGCCGGACGCGGGGGGCCACGATCGCCATCGTCCCGCCGGATGTGCTGACCACAGCCGGCCTCTACGCCGTCTTGGTGACGGCGACCGAAGTGGTGCGCGGTGCGATCCGACTCACACCGCCGCGCTTGGTGACTGGCTGCTGCGCGGTGGTGGCTGCCGTGTTGTGGATGCAGGCGGCGGCCGCGTCACCGGGGCGGCTGGTCATCACCGTGCTCGACGTCGGCCAGGGCGACGCGATCCTGGTGCAGTCCCCCGGCGGCGCATCCCTGCTGATCGACGGCGGGGGCGACATCGAAGGCCGGCCCAGCGGGTACGACGTGGGGGCGCAGCGGGTGGTGCCCGCGCTGCGCCGGCTGGGCGTCCGCGCCCTCGACGTCGTCGTGCTCTCGCATCCCCATGAGGACCACGCCGGAGGACTGGTCTCGTCCCCCTAGCGAAATCGCCTACGGGAATGCGGGTTCTGTGGCACCGCAATAATACTACTCAATACGCCCGTTCGGGCTTTTGTTCACGGTTTCTTGGAAGTGACCTTGGATCTTGTCTCTTCGATCTTTCCTTCCCTTTTGAGTTGCGCCCATTCCGGTGTTTGCCGACCCGCTGCCGCGAACTCTTCACCCTCCGACAGATGGGGGCCATAGAGTCGCGCTAACCGACCCGCATGGACCTCGGCGAGCTTTTCGACCGCATCAATGAGGCGGAGGATTGTCGGTTCATCGACCTTGTTATCAACAATGTCCCGAACAAGGTGTTCGGCCATACGCAGGAACGAAATCTTGGTATCAGCGATTTGGTCGGCCAACCGCACGACTTCTGCCCTAGGCATGGATTTCCGTGTCGTAGGTCCTGGTTTCGTCGTCCCCTCAGGACGATTGAGGAGCTTATCGACACTGACACCAAGCCATTCTGCGATTCTAGATAGACGCGAATGGCCCCATTTCCGAGTCACGCCGTGGATTAGCCGGGAAATTTCCTCTGGGCGCAAACCCATGTCTTCGGCGACCTGCGTATCGGTCGTGAATCCTCGTGCTTCCTTGGCTTTCAATACGAGGCTGGCGGCGTGCCGAACCTCATCTGATGTGGCTGGCGGGTCGATGGAAAATTGCGCCATTTGTGGCCCTCCTACCTTGACACGGGGCATAATGTATGAGAGAATACGCCTGTATCGTACCGTCTAGAGGCAAGTCGTGTCAAGAGTTATCTTGGGGGTTTCTTGGTGAGGGAATTGACCGACAAGCAAAGCCTAATCCTCGCTGTGGTTGAAGCCTACTACAATCGCCACGGGTACGGGCCGACGATGCGAAAACTTGCAGTTGATCTAGGTTTTGCCACGCCTTCGTCGCCACATCAACACGTCCTCGCCCTTGTAAAAAAAGGCCGACTCAAGTTTGCGGGTAGGGCGGGATACATTCCAGTGCGACGACTGACTGGAATGGAGCGGGCGGCATGACACGGATAACTCCAGAACCGCCCTACAACAATGAACCGTGGTTCGTGGAGTTGAAGAAACTCCTCCGCGACCGCGAGGCGGCTGAAGGCGTTCTCGACTATCCGCCCTCCCGGTTAGGGCGAGGCTACTGGGAGCAGTTGGGCCGCAAGAAAGTCTGGATCGTGATTGAACCCGAACGCGAGTCAACACCGCTCACCGACGATCTTAGGGCCGCGATCAACGGCGCGAAGCTATCCACAGATGCGCTTTACGCATTGAGCGCAATCGTCCGATATGGAGCGCACTCCTCATCCAAGGGGGGGCAGCCTTTTGGAACCCCTGAAGGACTGACACTACGGGAAGTGGGCGCTCTGCTAGATTGGTACCGCCGCCACGGAGAGGGATACTCCCCACGGCAGCGTGAAGCTCTTTGGCTCAAAGAGGATGCCGTCCGAAAAATTATCATCCGCGCGATTAGGGCATTGAGGGAACAGATTGCTACAGTACGCCAACCCCGACGCTCAACGGCGCACTATCGACGCCTGAAAGCCCGCCCGGTGATTGTGTCCCTGACTGATGCCGTTGAAATGTTGGAGGAGCTTATCTTCGCTGCCAAGTCCGGGCGTCGAACAGATCGGGCTAAAGCTAGGAGATTCTTGGCTAGCGGGAAGTAACCCCCGCAAGAATCTAGATTATCCCCCCGCTCAGGGGTTTATTGTCCGGTTTCGCCTAGACAGTATGGGAGGAACCCCACCGTAACACCTCCCATACCCGCTTGCCGCAGTTTTGCGGCCAAACCCCGTGGAACAAGGGTATCCCGTAAAATGAAGTCCGCACCGCTTTCCCCCGAACAGATTCCGCATAGCTTTGAAGCCGAAGCAGCCGTCCTTGGCTGTCTCTTCTTGGCCGCGCAGGTTAGCGAAGCAGACAAGATTATCAAGGACACCCTAGATGTTCTCGGCCCGCAGGCTTTTTTCAGTCCGCGTCACCGAAAAATATTTGACGCAATACATGCGGTTGCACTGGACGGCCTATCGCCCGACCTTGTAACGGTCACAGATCACTTATTGACGGGCGGAAACTTGGAGGCCGCCGGCGGTCCTGCCTACATCACCGAGATTGTCGGCGGTGTCTTCTCGGTCGAACTCTTACCACAATATCTGACAATCGTTCGGCGAAATTGGGCGGGCCGACGGCTTCAGGAGTTGGGTACACATCTTGTAAATGAAGGCGGTCAAGATCCCGAAAGCTTGCAATCGCTAGCTAGAGAAACCCTTGACGGGTT
>DASXUC010000092.1:0-1750 GCA_036505015.1 bacterium
GCAGCGTCCGAAGCGCGAGTTTCCCCATCCCCGCCAGGTCTCCGACCCGACGGGCCATGAGGTCGGGCGGCGCAGCCAGCAGCGTCGGTTCGATGAACTCTGCCAGCCTCGCCAGCAGCGCTTCGTAGTCCGCGTACCGAGCGGCGTCGCGGGGCGAAAAACGCGCAATCTCGGTCGCCGTGCGGGCATCGTCCCTCCAGACGAAGAGGTACCGCCCATCGGGGAAGGGACTGAAGAACGCGGGGTCCTTGGGAAGGATCTCATAGCCGAACCGGGCGAGCTCGAGATCGCTGATGATTTTCGGTTGGAACAGCCCGCACAGGTACGCCGCCGTCGACACGCGGTAGCCGGGCCAGACCTCCTCGGTGATGCATGCACCGCCCAGTACGTCGCGGCGTTCGAGGACGAGGACCCGCAGCCCCGCGCGGGCGAGGTACGCCGCGGTGACCAGCCCGTTATGCCCCGCTCCAATGATGGCCACATCGTACGGCATCAGGTGGATATTCGATTCCTCGCCGACTGAACCTATGAGGTGTACTGCTCGTTACAGAAATATGGGAAAATCGATCTCGATGCGCACTCGTTCAATCCTTGCCATCCTCGCGGTCCTGTTGGCGGCGACCCTTGCCGTCCCGCCTGGGCTGCTGCTCTCCGCCCGGGCCGCCGATGCGGGTATCGTCTATGAAGTCCTGGCCGCGATCGTCGAAAATCACGTCGACCGGCCGGATCCGGCCAAGCTGCTGGCGGGAGCCGTTACCGGGCTGCGCGACGCACTGACCCGCGCCGGTGTGACGCCGCAAATCCCCGATCTCACGGCCACAACCGAGTCCGAGGCCCGCACGGAGTTTCAGGCCCGGTTCGATCAGGCCGTCGCGCAGGCGGCGGGCAGACTCCAAGACGTCCAACTTCGGTATGCGGCCGCGTCGGCGATGGCCGCGAGTCTGGACGATTCCCACACGTGGTTCCTCAACCCGCAGCAGTGGCGAGAGTTCGTGCTCCGCACCCAGGGCAATCCGAGTTTCGTCGGCATCGGCGTGCTGCTGCTGACCAAAGATGGACGGTTCTACATCTGGCGCGTGTTTCCGGGAAGCCCCGCCGAACGCGCCGGGCTGCAGACGTTCGACAGGATCGTCGGTGTGGACGGGCAAACCATCCAGGATTTGCCCGACCTCGTCAACCGCGTGCGCGGCCCGGAAGGAACGCAGGTCTCGATCACGGTGCAGCGGCCGGGACAGACCGCGCCGGTGACCGTGTCGGTCACGCGGGCGCCCATCACCGTCCCGGTGGAGACGCATCGGGTGCTCGCCAACCAGATCGGATACCTTGAGATCACCGGATTCACGACGGGGGCCGCCGTGCGCGTCCGCGCGGCGTTGGAAGACCTCCGCGGGCGCGGGATCCGTGGGCTTGTCCTCGACCTGCGCCGCAACTCCGGCGGCAGCCTGAACGAAGTCGTCGACGTCGCCAACCTGCTCCTCCCGGCCAACCTGACCGTCTACACGCTGACCACCCGTCAAGGTTCGGTGCAGGGCATTACCAGCGGCGGGACGGTGCTCGATCCCTCGGTCCCGATCGTCGCCCTCACCGATGAGGGCACGGCATCGGGCGGCGAATTGCTGTCCGCCGCGCTGCAGGAGCACGGACGGGCACAGGTCGTCGGGACGCAGACCGCCGGCGCGCTGCTGGTCGGTCGTCTATTCGGCTTCACCGATGGAAGCGGCATGAGCATTACGATCGCCAAGATCACCAC
>DASXUC010000093.1:0-4998 GCA_036505015.1 bacterium
CGCGCGAGCTCGGACGACACGGTGGAGCTTGCCCGCCTGGGCCAGACGTTCAACACCATGGCCGAAGCGCTCCAGCAGACGATCGCCGAGATCTCCGAAGAACGCACCAAGATTCAGGCGATCATCGCGGGAATGTCCGACGCGCTGGTGGCCACCGACCGCCACGGCCGGATCGTGCTGCTGAACCGTTCCGCCGAGGACCTCCTCAGCGTCCGCAGAGACGAGGTGCAGGGCCGGGCCGTGCAGGAGGTCGTCGGGGAGGGCCGGCTCATCGCCATGCTCGAAGATGCCACGAAGCACGGCCGTGTCGGCGCCGACGAGCTGCCGCCCGGATCGCTGGGAGATCGCGTGGTGGAGGCGCACTGCGCGCCCATCCAGGGGGAGTACGGAGAGCCCGCCGGGGCCGTGGCCGTCCTGCGCGACGTCACCGAGCTCCGCCAGTCCGAACGCTTGCGCCGGGAACTCACCGCCAACGTCAGCCACGAACTGCGCACCCCGCTGACGTCGATCAAAGGGTTTGCGGAGACGCTGCTGGGCGGCGCGATGGCCGATGAAGACACCTGCCGGCGCTTCCTGGCGATCATCGACGGCGAAGCCGACCGGCTGGTCAAGCTGGTCGACGATCTGATGGACCTCTCCCGGCTGGAGAGCAGACGGATCGCTCTGGAACTCACCCAGGTCGACGTCGGC
Source organism: bacterium (assembly GCA_036505015.1). Lineage (GTDB taxonomy): Bacteria > Sysuimicrobiota > Sysuimicrobiia > Sysuimicrobiales > Kaftiobacteriaceae > DASXUC01. The sequence continues at coordinate 691 of DASXUC010000093.1, forward strand.
GGGCTGGTCGCCCACACCGTGGACAAGCTCCGCCCGCTCGCCGAGGGCGCCGCCCTGGAGCTCCACGAGACGGCGCCGCGCGGCATCATCGTCAGCGCTGACTCCGACCGGCTGGAACAGGTCATCACGAACCTGATCGATAACGCGCTGAAATACACTCCCTCCGGCGGCCGCATCAGCGTGGCGGTGAGCTCGCGCAACGGCGAGGTGGAAGTGGCCGTGGCGGATACCGGGCGCGGCATTCCGGCCGATGATCTGCCGCACGTGTTCGAGCGGTTCTACCGGGCCGACCGCTCGCGCACCCGCGGGTCAGGTGGAACGGGACTGGGACTGGCGATCGCCAAGCACATCGTCGAGGCGCACGGCGGGCACATCAGCGTGCGCAGCCGGCTCGACGAGGGCACGACGTTCGTGGTGATCCTGCCGAAGAACGGCTGGAAAACCTAACTGACGGGACCACGGGATCGCGGGAACACGGGAACCCGAAGGCATCTCTGGGGCTGATTGCGACCGTTCCCGCGTTCCCCCGTTCCCGCGTTCCCGAGAAAGTCAGCCGCCCAGGTAGGCCCGCTTCACTTCCTCGTTCTCCTGCAGCTCCGCGGCCGTCCCCGACAGCGTGATCTCGCCCGTCTGCAGGACGTAGCCGCGGTGGGCTACGGTGAGGGCCATGAAGGCGTTCTGCTCCACCAGCAGGATCGTCACACCCTGGGTGTTGATGTCCCGCACCGTATCGAAAATCTGCTCTACCAATAGCGGCGCCAGGCCCATTGACGGTTCATCGAGCAGCAACAGGCGCGGGCGGGTCATCAGGGCCCGGCCGATGGCCAGCATCTGCTGCTCGCCCCCCGACAGCGTTCCCGCGATCTGGCTGAGCCGTTCCTTCAACCTCGGAAACAGCACGAAGACGCGATCCATGTCCTCGCGGATGCCGGCCTGATCTGACCGCGAGTAGGCTCCCATCTCGAGGTTCTCTCGGACGCTCAGCCGGGCGAAGATCCGGCGTCCTTCCGGCGCGTGGCCGATGCCTCGGTGGACGATCACGTGCGGGGGCAGGTGGTCGATGGCATCCCCGCCCAGGCGCACGTGGCCCTCGCGCGGCCGCAGCAGTCCGGAGACGGTGCGCAGCGTCGTGGTCTTGCCGGCGCCGTTGCTGCCGAGCAGCGCCACGATCTCGCCCTGGTCCACGGTCAGGGAGATGCCCTTCAGCGCGTGGATGTGTCCGTAGTACACCTGGAGGTTGTCTAACTCGAGTAACGCCATCCCCAGCCCTCAACTACGCGATAATGCGATAACGCGATAAGGTGCTCGCGACGATGGCGTGGCCTCGCGTTATCCCTTTATCGCTTAATCGCATTATCCCGCACTCGCCGTCTTCCGCGTCCCGAGATAGGCTTCGATGACGCGCGCGTCCCGCTGGATCTGCTCGGGCGGCCCTTCGGCGATCTTCTCCCCATAGTCCAGCACCGTGACGCGCTCGGATACCCCCATGACCACGCGCATGTTGTGCTCGATGAGCAGGATGGTCAGACTCAGATCCTTGCGCAGCGTGCGCAGGAAGCGCATCAGCGTCTGCGCTTCGGTGGGACTCATGCCGGCGGTGGGCTCGTCGAGCAACAGCAGCCGTGGCTGTGAGGCCAGCGCCCGGCCGATCTCCAGCCGCCGCTGATCGCCGTAGGCCAGGTTCTTGCTGAGCTCGTCGCCCTTGCCCTGCAGCCCGATCAGGCGCAGCAGTTCCTGGGCCCGCTTCAGCGCCTCGCGCTCGACCGTGTGGAACCGCGGGGTCCGCCACAGCACGTCGAGCGCGGTGAGCTGGAGCCGGGAGTGCATGCCCACCAGGATGTTCTCGAGAACCGTCATGTTGCTGAACAGCCGGATGTTTTGAAACGTGCGGCACATGCCCAGTTTGGTGATCTGGTCGGGCCGCAGACCGATCAGCTCGTGGCCTTCAAACCGCGCGGTGCCCTCTTCCGATCTGTAGACGCCGGTGAACACGTTGAACAGCGTGGTCTTGCCCGCGCCGTTGGGGCCGATGATCGACGCGATCATGCCCTCCTCGAGGTCGAAGTCGACCTGGTTCACCGCGACCAGCCCGCCGAAGCGCTTGGTTACGCCCCGCGATTCGAAGATGGTCACGCTAGTCGTCCCCCGGTTCCACGGTGTCCACGACCTCGGCGGCGAACTCCTCTTTCTCCAGGGCGACCTCCTCGAACTCCATCTTGCGCCGGCGCGACGGGATGATCCCCTGCGGGCGGAAAATCATCATCAGCACCAGGATCATCCCGAAGACCATGCGTTCGTACTTGGCCGGCTCCAGCTGCGGGGGCAGGTCGGCCAGGTTGAACCCCAGGATCGTCACCCCGGCGCTCTTCCACTCGTTGAGGGTGAGGGAAATCTGCTTGAGGATCTGCAGGTTCAAGATGGTCACCGACGTCGCGCCGAGAATCGCGCCGGGAATGCTGCCCATCCCGCCGAGGATGATCATCGCCAGGACCCCGATGGATTCCAGAAACGTGAACGACTCCGGGTTGATGAAGAACTGCTTCGCCGAGAACAGCACGCCCATCGCGCCGGCGAACGAGGCACCGGCGGCAAAGGCGAGCAGTTTCATCCGGACAAGCGGAATGCCCATGGCGATGGCCGCGGGCTCGTCCTCGCGGATCGCCTCCCAGGCACGGCCGATATGCGAGTTCTTGAAGCGGTTGGTCACCGTGATGACGATCCCCACGATGACCAGCACGATGAAGTAGAAGTACACCGGGTAGATCTGGGCGCGGGTCGCCTCAATCCCCAGGAGATTGAGCACCGATTGGATGGGGGCAATCGGTGGCCGTGCGATCGGCGTGATACCGATCGGCCCGTTGGTGAGGTTGAAGGGGTGGTCGAGGTTGTTGGCCAGGACGCGGATCATCTCGCCGAACCCCAGGGTGACGATCGCTAGATAGTCGCCGCGCAGCCGCAGCACCGGCAGCCCCAGCAGGACTCCGGTAATGGCCGCCACCGCCACGGCCACGAGGATGAAGACAAAGAACCACGGCGTCCCGTCAGGGGATCCCCCGCCCAGCGGGAGGATGGTGCTCAACTGCGGCCAGGTCTTCAGCAGCTGCGGGGACGCAAAGATCGCCCACGAGTACGCCCCGACCGCGTAGAAGGCCACGTATCCGAGGTCCAGCAGCCCGGCCAATCCGACCACGATGTTCAGCCCCAGCGCCAGCGCCACGAAGATCCCGACCTGCGTCGCCACCTCGAGATAGAAGCCGTTGCGGGTCCCCAGAAACGGCATCAGCACGGCCAGCGTCACACCGGCTCCGAGCACGCGGAACCAGGCCGGCAGGGGGAGGTAGTAGAGCAGCAGCACGGAGGCGAGAAACAGGAGGAAGTAGGGCAGCGAGCGCGGCGTGGTGGCGACCAGGATGCTCGTCAGGATGATGTAGGCGGCCAACACTCCCACCGCCACCGTGGGGCGCCGCACCAGCGCGCTAAAGTTTCTCACGGACCACCTCGCCCAGCAGCCCGCGCGGCCGGAAGATGAGGATGAGGATCAGCACGCTGAACGCGAAGATGTCCTTGTATTCCGCCCCGAAGGCGCCGCCGGTCAGCAGCGACATGTACGAGGCGGCAAACGACTCCAGCAAACCAAGCACGACCCCGCCCAGCATCGCGCCGGGGATGTTCCCGATCCCGCCGAGGACCGCGGCGGTGAACGCCTTGATGCCCGGGATGAACCCGGTGTACGGGTTGATCGTGCCGTACTGGACGCCGAAGAGCGCCCCGGCCGCGCCTCCCATCATTCCGCCGATGAGAAACGTCAGCGAGATCATGCGGTTGACGTTGATCCCCATCAGCCCGGCGGTCGCCTGGTCCTCGGCGACGGCGCGGATCGCCTTGCCCACCTTGGTCCGCCCGACGAACAGGCTCAGCCCGACGAGCATGAGGATCGACACGACGACGAGGATGAGCGACTTCATGGAGATCTGCACGTCGCCGATGAGCGTCACCCGCAGGTCGAAGAAGTCGACGGTCGGATAGGTGAGAAAGAACGCGTTCCGCCACAGCGATTCGGTCAGGCGGATCGCGTCCTGCAGAAAGAACGAAACGCCGATCGCGGAAATCAGCGGGACCAGGCGCGGGGCGCCGCGCAGCGGGCGGTACGCTACGCGTTCCACCGCAACGGCCAATCCGCCCGCGACCGCCATCCCGGCGGCCAGCACGATGATGAGCAGCGGCAGCGCGGGGACCGCGCCCAACGCGCCGGTGGCCTGCATGATCAGGAGGACCTCTGCGCCCACGAACGCCCCCATCACAAAGATC
>DASXUC010000094.1:0-19063 GCA_036505015.1 bacterium
GAACCCCAGCGCTTCCCCACGGTCACCGCTGATCCGGATGTCGACGATATCTTCGCGTTCCGGGCGGGACACTTCACAATCTCCGACTATTTCCCCCGGCTGCCCCGCCGGCGGATCCAAACCCCCGTGTAAGGACGCGAACTCCAGCGGCGGCTGTTCGCTCGGGCGCGGCCACCTGTCTTCTCAGGGGGGTCATTTGCATGAGCGGGAAACCGGCTGGGCGGAGGGCCCTTGCCTCGCATCCTGACTCAGAGGGGGGCGGGGGTGTCCGTGATGGGAGGGATGCCCTGCCGCAGCACCACACAGTGCACGTCGCGCGCGGCAGCCCCTCGCTGAGTTTCTCCCACCTCTTTCCGCCTGTTCGCGTGCGATATAGGATTGGGGACTGGGGATTCGGGATCAAGAACGGAGGAAAGGAACCCAGGTTGGCCAATCCCTAATCCCTATTCCCTAATCCCGTTTTTGAGATTGAGCGTGCGCATCGCCACCTACCAGGTCTCGAGAGAGAGCAAGCTCGGCTTCGTCGTGAACGACAGCGTCGTGGACATCGCGGCATTGGCCCGGCGGCGCAAATTGCGCATACCGGCCGACATGGTTGCGCTGATCGAGACAGTTCCGACGCGCACCCTGCGGCAGCTCCACGGGGACGCGCAGGCCTGGGCGTCCTCCAGCCGGGGCAGCGCCTCCCTGCGCCGCACACGACTGCTGGCGCCGATCCCACGTCCGAAGAAAAACATCTTCTGCATGGGCCGCAACTATGCCGAGCACGCCCGCGAGGGGGGCGTCGCCCCGCCCGACGTTCCGGTCTTTTTCACCAAACCGCCGACCGCGGTCATCGGACCGGGCGCGGAGATCCTCCATCACGCGGTGACGAAAGCGCTGGACTATGAAGTGGAGCTGGCGGTGGTGATCGGCCGGCGTGGCCGCGATATCCCGGCGGGGGACGCCCTGGATCATGTCTTCGGGTACACGATTCTCATCGATGCCACCGCCCGCGACCTGCAGCGGCGGCATCAGCAGTGGTTCAAAGGCAAATCGCTGGATACGTTCGCCCCGATGGGGCCGTGGATCGTGCACCGCTCGGCACTGCCGGATCCCCAGGCGGTGCGCCTCACCCTGCGCGTCAACGGCGAGGTGCGGCAGGATTCCTCGACCTCGAAGATGCTGTTCACGGTGGCGCAGTTGATCGAATCGCTGTCGGCGGGGATGACGCTGGAACCCGGCGACATCCTGGCAACCGGCACCCCGGAAGGCGTCGGCATGGGGTTCGATCCGCCCAGGTGGTTGCAGGTCGGAGACACGGTCGAAGCGGACATCGAGCAGATCGGCGAGCTGCGGGTCCGTGTGGCGGCCCCGCGATGAGCCGGCCGGCGGCGGGACGGCGCCGCTGCGCGTGGGCCGACGGTAGCGCCCTGCTCCGCGCGTACCATGACCGCGAGTGGGGCGTGCCGGTGCGGCGGGATCGCAAGCACTTCGAATTTCTGATCCTCGATGCCTTTCAAGCGGGCTTGAGTTGGGAGTTGATTCTCAAGAAACGAGCGGCGTTGAAGCAGGCCTTCGCCGGCTTCGATCCCCGCAGGATTGCACGGTTCGGCCCGCGGGAGGTGCGGCGGCTGCTGGCCGATCCAGGGATCATCCGCAACCGGGGGAAGATCGCTGCGACCATCACCAACGCTCGGCGTTTCCTGGAAGTCCAGCGTGAGTTCGGCTCGTTCAACGCGTACGTATGGTCATTCGTGGACGGCCGGCCCGTCCGCAACCGGTTCCGGCGGCTGGCCCAGCTTCCGGCCAGGACGCCGACCGCCGAGGCGATGAGCCGCGACCTCAAACGGCGTGGTTTCAAGTTCGTGGGCCCCACCATCTGCTACGCGTACATGCAGGCCGCGGGATTGGTGAACGATCACATGGTGGATTGCTTCCGCTACAGAACCAGATACTAGATACTGGATGCTAGCGTTCGAACCACAGCGTCTGCGGTTTCAAATTGCGGGTGATGCCGAGTTGCGAGGCCATCAGGCCCGTCCAGCCCAGCACCCCTTCGATCACGCCCAGCGCTTCTTCCTCGGCCTCGTCGGAGTTCGTGGTCGTGTCGATCCGGCCAAGCAGCTCGCGTGTCCGATGGCAGATCGTGTCCACGTCGTCGAGGAGTTCGCGCCCCACACGCAGCGCGGTCTGGGTGACCATCCGCGGGCGCTGGGTCGAGCGCGGGGTGAGGTGTTTGCGCTGCGCCGCCGCCCACTCGGCGAGTTCCTCCAATGCGTAGGTCGCGTCCTTCGGCCCGCGCTCCATCGCCACCGTCACGAACACCTGGCAGTTGCGCCACACCTGGTGGATGATGCTGGCCAAAAAGCGCCGATCGTGCGCCGTGAGTCCCCGCCGGAGTGCCACCCGCGATTACCCTCCCAATTCCTTTGCGTAAGTAATGAGGAACCCGCCGTCCCTGTGCCGCCGGCCGACGGCGATGGTCTTCGGCCCCACCCAGATGCGAAACACAATCAGGTCAGGCCGCATCACACCCATGATCGACCCGGTGGCGAGCTGCGCTTCGCCTTTCAACTGGTCGCGGTTCTGCACGGGGGTATTGGTGCGCCGGTACAGCGCGGCCTCCCAGTCGATTTCGATGTATCGGCCCGCGCGGGCCACCTGCACGCGCTTGACCGACCCTTCGCCGAGGACGTTCTCGGCGAGGTTCTTGGCGATGACCGCGGGCGGCACGGGCGCGTCCTGCGCCCACGCGGGAACGACCAGCGCGGCTACGAGTCCGCCCACCACGATCGCCCGCCCCAGTATCGCCATCGGCCACCTCCGCCTTGAGGTCCCCACTTCCGCGCTGGAATCGGCCACTCCTTCGCACCACGTCCGGCCGCTATACTAGAGAGCGTGTCAATTGTCGACATCAGTGACCTGTGGAAGAGCTACCGGCTCGGGCAGGTCAGCGTTCCGGTGCTGCGGGGGGTCTCGCTCTCGATCGAGCGCGGTGAATTTGTCGCCATCACGGGCCCGTCGGGGTCGGGAAAATCCACGCTGCTGTACGTGGTGGGCCTGCTGGATCGCGCCGACCGCGGGCGGTATCTGCTGGAGGGCCGCGACGTCGGCAGCCTGAACGACCGCGAACGCGCGCACCTGCGGAACGAGACGTTTGGCTTTGTGTTCCAGACCTTCAACCTCCTGCCCCGCGCGAACGTGATGACCAATGTCCTGCTGCCCACGCTGTATGCCCGCCAACCCATCAACGGCACCCGCCGCGCCGCCGCCATCATCGAACAGGTCGGGTTGGTGGGGCGCGTGGCGCACCGCTCCAATGAACTGTCCGGCGGCGAACAACAGCGCGTCGCCATCGCCCGCGCGCTGATCATGAATCCGCAGATCCTGCTGGCCGACGAGCCCACCGGCAACCTCGACCAGAAGACCGGCCGGGAGATCCTGACGGTGTTCAAGACCCTGCATGCCCAAGGACTCACCGTGGTGCTGGTCACCCACGATCCGCAGGTCGCCGCGTTTGCCGATCGGACGGTGCGCCTGGAAGACGGCCGGGTCACGGCATGAAACTGTTCAGTGACGCCCTGCGCACGGCGCTGGCCTCGATCGGCGCAGCCAAAGCCCGGGCGGCGCTGACGATGCTGGGCGTGGTGATCGGCGTGTTCGCCGTCAGTACGCTGATCGCCGTGGGGGAAGGCGTCCGGCGGCAGGCCGAGCAGTTGATCGTGGGACTGGGACCGGATCTGCTGGCCATTTTGCCGGGGGCCTCCCCGCAAGGGGGCCTGCCCGCGGCCACGCAGCTGGGCGCCACCTCGGCGTTGACGACGGGAGACGTGGCGGCGCTGCGGTCCCTCCCGGCCATCCGCGAAGTGCAGGCCATGATGTTCATCGGCCGCATCGTCTCGTATCGCGGCAGGCAGACCGTCCCGTTTTTGATCGGCGGAACCGTCGGGATCGAGCGGTTCTTCAAACTCCAGCCCACGTTTGGCCGATCGCTCTCCGCGCAAGATTCGAACGTCGGGGGCCGGGTCGTGGTTTTCGGCAGCGCGGCCGCGGATCAGCTGGGGCTCACCCGCCGCCCCCTGCCGGCAACGGTCTTGATCGGCAAGGAACCGTTCACCGTCGTGGGGTATTTCGCGAAGTCCGATCAGCTGTCGTTGGGCCTCAACATCGACACAACGGTCATCATCCCGCTGCCGACCGCGGAAGCGCTCACGCACTCCGACCGGGTGCACCGGATCTGGGCGTTCTCACGCGATCCCCGCAACCTGGCGGCTGCCAAAGCCCAGATCAAGACACTGCTGCTGGACCGCCACGGGGAAGAGGACTTCAGCATCCTGGAGCAGCGCGAGGTGCTCAGCCTGCTCGATCGGATCCTCACCATCATGACGGCCTTGGTGTCCGGGCTGGCGGCAATCTCGCTGCTGGTGGGCGGGGTCGGCATCATGAACATCATGCTGGTCTCGGTGACCGAGCGGACCCGTGAGATCGGGCTGCGCAAGGCGGTGGGGGCGACGACCGGCGCCATCCTGGCGCAGTTTCTGATCGAAGCGGCGGTGCTGTCGCTGCTGGGATCCGCCGTAGGGGTCGCGCTGGCCTGGGTCGCCACGAGGCTTGCCGCGATCTACTCCCCGCTGCAGCCGATCATGACGCCCCAGGCACTCGGGCTGGCCACTGCGGTCGGCATCGTGATCGGGATTCTCTTCGGCCTCGTCCCCGCCGTCCGGGCGGCCACGAAGAATCCGATCGACGCACTACGCTATGAGTGAGGTCCTGCCCCTGTCGGCCATCCTTGCCGATGCGCTGCGCACCGACACGGCCATCACGGTCGGCGAGCTTGCCGACCGGGTGGAGCGCCGGGGATTCGGCCTGCTGATGATTGTGCTGGCGCTGCCGACCCTGATTCCGATCCTGCCTCCGGGCGTTGCGGTCATCGTCGGCATCCTCTACATGCTGCTGGGTGTGCAGATGCTGTGGGGGCTGGAGCAGCCGTGGCTGCCGCAGCGGGTGCGGCGGTTCCAGCTCAGCGCCCCCCGCGTCCGGCGGCTGCGGGATCAGGGCGTCGGGCTGCTGCAGCGCCTGGAACGGCTGTCCCGGCCCCGCCCGCTTCCGCTGGACGAGCGGATCATCGTGCGCGCTATCGCGCTGGTGATGGTAGTCCTCGGAGCCGTGCTCATCCTGCCCTTTCCGTTCCTCAACACGCTGCCGGCGATGAGCGTGCTGGTGCTGGGGATCGGACTGTTGAATCGCGACGCGCTGTTCATCCTGGCGGGCATCGTGCTGGCCGGCACGGTCGTCATCATCATCGTCTTCGGCGCCGGGACGCTCTTCGCGTTGTATGAATGGCTGCGCAGCCGGTTCCTTCAATGACCGGGCCGCACGGCCCTGAAGACGCGCCGCGAGTCGAAGGACTGCGGTGGGGGATTTTGGGCGCGGCGCGGATCGCGCGACGGCGGATGCTTCCGGCGATGCGCCAGGCGGCACGCACGGCGGTGGTGGCCATCGCCAGTCGCCGCGCCGATGCCGCGGCGGAACTCGCCCACGAATTTGCGATTCCCGCCGTGTACGGTTCCTACGACGAGCTCCTTGCCGATCCGGCGGTCGACGCGGTCTACAATCCCCTGCCGAACAATCTGCACGCCCACTGGACGATCGCCGCGGCGCGCCGGGGCAAGCATGTGTTGTGCGAGAAGCCGATCGCGGTGTCTGCCGCGGAGGCGGCCGCGATGGTAGCCGCCTGCCGGGATGCGGGCGTGGTGCTGCAGGAAGCGTTCATGTACCGCTTTCATCCCCAGATCGACGAGGTGCGTCGCCGCCTCGCCGCCGGGGCGATCGGGGACGTCCGGCTGGTGCGGTCGGCGTTTTCGTTCCGGGTCGGCCGGCCCGACGACATCCGGCTGCAGGCCGCCCTCGGGGGCGGAGGGTTGATGGACGTCGGCTGCTACTGCGTCAGTATCAGCCGGCTGCTGCTGGGAGAACCTGCGGCTGCGTTTGCCACCGCGACGTTCGAGCGAGGGGTCGATGTGGCGCTGGCCGGAATGCTGTCGTTCGGCACAACCACCGCGCAGTTCGACTGCGGATTGCTCAGCCCCTACCGTCAGTTCTGCGAAGTGGTCGGCACCGACGGTGCCATTGTCGTGCCGCGACCGTTTCAGCCCGAGGATCGGCCGGTGGAGATCACGGTGCGCCGCGGAGACCACGAGGAGCGGCTCGAGATCCCCGGGACCAACCAGTACACGCTGATGCTCGAACACGTGGCCGCCTGCGTGATCGATGGGGCAGTCCCCCGGTTTCCGGCCGACGACGCCCTGGCGAACATGCGGACTCTCGACGCCCTCGCGCAGTCGGCACGGACTGGGGAACCAGTGCGACTCTAGATTCCAGATACCGGACGCTCGATCGGTGCACTCCCGAGCATCTGGAATCTAGGATCGAGCATCGCCGTCCTCGCTACAGCAGTTGCCGGATGATTAAGCTCAACCCGCTCACGAAGACAAGCGCGAGAACGAGCCGCCGGAAGGTTTCGGCGGGCAGGCGATCCTGCATCCAGAACCCCAGCTGCGTCCCCGCCAGCACCGGCAGACACGCGACGAGAGCGTAGAGGGCCGTTGACCCGGCGTACAGTCCGAGCCGGTAGTAGCTCAACGCCTGGGACACGCCGCCGAGGAAGAAGGCCGCGGTCAGCCAGAACACAAACGTGCGCTTCTCCACGCGCAGGGAATGCACGTAGGCGGCGATGGGCGGCGCAAAGATCCCCGTGATCCCACCCATCACGCCCGCCACCAGGCCCACGACCGGACCGGCGTAGGTCTGCGCCCGCCGCGAAATCGTCGGCAGGCCGCCGGCGAAGGCGACGACGGCGAATGCCACCGAGGTCACCCCCAGCAGGAGGGACAGGAGTGCGGGGTCGATGATGCCCAAAAACTGCGCGCCGATGACCGTTCCGATGATCACCGCCGCCAGCATACTCCAGAACTGGCGGAACTCGTCGGCGGTCCCCCCGCCCCGCAGCAGGATCAGCAGGTTCGAGAACGTCACCGGGATGGCGATCAACACCACGGCCGTGCGGGCCCCGATCAGGTTCGCGGCGATCGGCACGGCGATCAGCGGGAAGCCGAATCCCAGCGTGGTCTTTACCGCGGTGGCAAAGATCACCACCAGCAGCACGAGCACAAAGGCGAGGTCAAACGCCAGCGCCGGTTCCACTAGGCCAGCGGGATCTCCACGAACGGGGTCGTGCAGGGGGTGCCGGCGGCAACGTACAGCCTCCGCGCGGTGAGATCCTGAAGCACCGAAACCACGGTTTCGACGCGCTCCTCTTCCCTCAGGTGCGGGTTGGGATGCCGGCATACGGAATCGGGATGGCCGGTGTGATCTTGCAGCATCGCCATCAGGTGATCGCGGCTCAAGGTGTGTGCGGCGCGCCCTCCCTCCAGCATCCGCGACATGCGGGCCTCCCGCTGGAACGTCGACGACTTCTCCTCCGCCAGCGGCTGCGAGACGCCGAGGGCGCCCGGGTCGACGAAATGGTTGGCGTGCGCCAGCAGGCCTCGCTCCGGCAGGAGGCGGCAGATCGTGTCGGGGGCGGCCTCGATGTTCACCACCTCGGCGGCACCGTTGGCCTTGCCGATCAGGAAGTTGGCCGAGCACGCGCGCGGCTCGCCGGTGACCACCTCGATCGCGTCGTCCAGCGTGGACTGCTGGAGGATCATCCAGGTGCGGACATGGAACGGCGTGCGGAGCCGGGACCAGTCATCGCGGTCGCTGAGCAGGCCGTTGATCACGAGCCCGAGCCCGTGCGAGTTCATGCCGATCTTGCCGCCGACAATGCCGGCTTCGGTGAACGCGGCGGTCGTCAGCCCGTCGGACCGCCGTGTGCGCAGGATCGCGCCGCGGACCGCGGGGAACCAGTCCCAGTTCTGTCCCAGCCACAGGTGGCCGTCGCTCGACGCCTCGGGCAGGACCGCAAACGCCGTGCACCCATCCGGCTCGATCGCCGCCGCCAGCGCCTGGTTGATCATCGAGTACTGGCTGTAGAGAATCTCGTAGCGGGCGTTCAGCGCGGCGACGTCGTCGAGCACGATGGCCGCGCCCTCGCTCACTCCGTGCACCGTCTCCGCGTACGCGGGGGCGACCTCCGCGATCACCGCCAGGTACGCGCGCCCGCGGGAGCGGACGTCGGCGACGGAGAGCTGGGCCTCACGCTGAAACCGATCGTAGTAGATGCTCAGGTTGTGGGCGATGGCGGGGGCCAGCCGGCGCCCCTGCTCGAGACCCATCTCGAACGGAGATCCGGTCAGGTCGATCACGGGAAGTGATGGCATGCTGTCCCTCTTTCGCCCCCGCGCGCAGATGTCCTAGAGTGTCCGCTGAAAGTCCACCCACGCCGGTTGGCGGACGAATCCGAGCTTGCCGTTGATGGACAGCATCGGCCCGTTCTTGCTGCTGTTCCACGTCTGAATCGTCCGATACTCGTGCGCTTTGGCGTATTCGACGGTGCGCAGCTTGAGCGCGGTGGCGATCCCGAGGCCGCGGCACTCCGGAATGACGCCGGTCAGTTCCTGGTGCAGCCAGGTCCGCTCGGCGTCGCTGCGCTTGAGCACGCTTTCACCGACGTAGACGTCCCCCCGTTTGGCCAGGAAGTAGCCGTCGAGCAGCGTCAGAGGACTGTCGATGCTGATGTGCCGGAAGCCGGCGTACGTCGGCGGCGAGGGCAGTTCCGGGTCGTCGCGCGGCGCCCCCATGTCGAGGATGCAATGCATCTCGTAGACCGCGGGCAGACAGTGCGGATTCCCTCGCAGTTCGTCCTGGAGTGTGGTGAGCGTGACCCCGAGCGCCGCAACGTTCCGCGCGTACGCCGCGAACGGCTCCAGCGCGCAGGCCGCCACGTCGAGGCGGGACTCAAAACCACGCGCGTGCTCCTCGAAACCGTACGCCTCGATGAAGGCCACGGCGCGGCGGTGGTCTTCGCGCGCCCGAGCCTGAACCCACCGCGCGCCCCGCGCCCGCAGCTCGGCCAGCATCCGCTCCGTCAGGGCGCGTCCGATCCCGCGGTGCTGCCAGTCCGGGTGGACGCTCAGCCGAAGGCGGTACCGGTCGGGATGGAACGACCAGGGCAACTGGTGGTAGCTGGCCACCGCAACTACCTTACCCGTCGCGCTGTCTTCGGCCACGACCTTCACGAAGACGAACCGCGCCGGATCGATCTCCGCCTCGTGCTCGCGGATCTCCGCCGCGCTGACCGGCCAATCCGGAAATACCGCGCGGTGGATCGTCGCTAAGGCCTCGTAGTCGTCGTCGCGCTGCGGCCTGATGACGATGTCGGCGACAGTCTGCATGGGAACCTCCTAGAAATCTTTCGCGAACGTGATCCAGGCGGGCTGGCGGACGAACCCGTACTTGACGTTGATCGCCAGGATCGCCGCGTTGTTGATCTCATTCCAGGTGCGAATCTCGCGGATGCCGTGGTCCCGCGCGTACTCGACGGTCTTCACTTTCAGCGCGGACGCGATGTGACGGCCCCGGAATGAGCGGCGTACGCCGGTGAGGCCCTGGTTGAGCCAGTCGCCGGTCTTGGGCTTGAACAGCGCGCTCAGTCCGGCGTACTCGCCGTCGACGACCCCCAGGAAGTAGGCATCGTTGATGGCCCAGGGGGCATCCACCGCATACTCCATGAACATCGAAAAATCGATGGGGGTGTGCGCGTCGCCCGGCGGCCGGGGGATGTCCGCGGAGATCTCGGCCTCCATCGCATGGATCCGCTCCAGCTGCGCGACCCCTTTGGCGCGTTCGGCCGTGAGCGTGGTAATGCTCACGCCGCTGTCAAGCGCCCTGGTCACGTACGGCCCAAACCGGTCGAAGTCGAACGCGGTCACGTCCAGGCGCGATTCCCACGCGCGGAGCACGTCGCGGAATCCCCGCGCCTGTGCGAACCGGATGGCATCCGGCATGGTCTCCCAGATGTTCGTCTTCACCGACAGCGCCTCGCGCGTGCGGAGCTCCTGTTCGAGCCGATCCCACAGCGCGGACCCGATGCCGCGTCCTTGCCACTGCGGGTGGACCCGAACCTCAGATCCGAACTTACGCGGATGAAACGCCCACGCGACATTCCAGATTCCGGCGTAGCCGACGATCGCGCGAGAAGCCCGCTCCTCGGCCACAACGCGCAGATTCACGCACTTCTTGTCGTAGTGGTCGTCGTCGTACCGCCATTCCTCGACCGTGCCCGGCCGGTCGGGAAGGACGGCGTTCCCGACGGCGACGACGCCGTCGTAGTCCCGCTCCTCAAACGGCCGGATCGCAACCGACGTTGATTGGTTGATGGTCTTCATCGCCCCGCTCCCTTCCCTCGAGAAAATCAAAAGCGCAGAGTCTGCTCGACCCTGCGCCCCAGACCGCCGTTCGCTTGGAAATGCCTAGGCGGCATTCCCTCCATTTACGATGCGCCCATGGGGACAGGACCGGCGTATTGCCGGACCGCCGATGAGTCGGACCAAGATGCTCATCGTGCCTCCCATGGTCAACATCCGTTGTTCGTTGGCCGTTCGTCGTTGGTCGCCAGAACCCCGACCAGCAACATCCGTAAACCTAGCACGAGGCACGGGGGACGTCAATGCGATTTTTCGACCAACACCCAACCACCAACGTCAGTCAGGCCAGCAGGCCGAGTTCGGTCAGTCTAATTTGCATCGCCCGCTGGGAGACCCGGAACTCGCGGGCGAGATCGGCGATCACAGTCCGCAGAGCCCGGTCCCGCTCCTCGCTGCCCAGCGCACGCAGGATCGTGCCCTCCTCCCGCTGGAAGGCGCTGCGCACGGCCGCCGCCGGCATCAACAGTTCGGCCGCAAACGCCTTGGCATCGGCTTCATCCCGCGCCCGTGAGGGTTCCCGCACGCGCCGTTCTCCGCCCGGGGACTCGCTGGCCGCAAGCGCCGAATGGCCGAGGACGGCATGGCCGAGTTCTTCGGCGACAGCCCACCTGCGTTCGCCTTCGCTGCGGAAAGGATACTCGCGGTTGAGCACCAGCACTCGGTGCTCGGCGTCTCCTTCGATCCCACCCCGGTAAGCCAGGTCCAGCGACCGCCAGCGCACCGGATAGCCGAGGCGTTCCGCCAACGCTTCGATATCGACCGGTGGTTGGACATCGAGCGCGGCGAGGACTTCCCGCGCCTGCGATGCCGCCCGGCCGGCAACCTTGCGCTGCCGGCGCCGCGCGGGGACCGGTTCCAACGAGCGGACGATCTCCTGTTCTTCGGGCGTGAACTCCCGCCCACCGCTTTCCAACTGCAGCAACCCGCACTCCGGACATGCCCATGCCACCGGCGGTTCGCACTCGCTGGCGAACCGCGGTCCCATCTCTGTTGAACATACTGGGCAAGGACGCATGTGCACCAGGACTTACGGGATTAGGGATTGGGGATTAGGGATCGGTCGGACAGGATCCCGCGATTTGCATCTCCTAATCCCACATCCCTAATCCCAAATCCCGTAGTTTCTCAGACGACCGGCGCCCGCAACAACCGCAGCCTGGCGTCGCGCGCCGTGGTGCGCACATCCGGAAACGGCAGCCCTTCCAGTTGCATCAGCACCTCCGCGGCCTGGAGGATAATTCGCTGCAGATCGCCCTCTTCCGCCTGTGATTCCGCCGTCAGGTGCGTCCATTCCGCGCCGCGCATCCAGGCGACCACCGCGTCGGCCCGGCGGTCCGCCGGCGACGCAACGCGCCGCCGGCTGGCAGGGTCCCACTCCCGCTCAAACTGCAGGGCCACGTCGTCCGGGGCCAGCGCGAACTGTCTTTCGACGTCGGTGATTTCGCGCGCCAGCTTCGCCAGCGCGGTCAGCCCTGCTTCACCACCGCGGCGCGGAGCGCGCTCCGTGGCCAGCGCCCCGGCCAGCGCCGCCCATCCCGCGGTGGACCCGCCCACCAGGCTGCGGCGAACGGCTTCCCCGAGGATCAGCATCCGCGGATGTCGCAGTTCGGCGGCCCACTGCCCGTCGGCGGTGAGACGAAACGAGTCGTCGACGTAGCCCAGGCGCTGCAACACCGCCGCCCGCCGCTGGAACTCATCTCCGAGCGCTCCTTCCACGGTGTGTAGGGCCTGACGCAGGGAGGAACGCCTGAATTCGCGACCCCGCAGCGCCTCGATTGTCGCCAGGCACTTGGCTTCGACCGGGCAGGTGGTGCACGGCCAGGCCGCGATGTCGGCGTCCAGCGCGGCGAGATCCTCGGCCGACCCGCGGCCCTGCTGCACTTGCTTCTGCAGCCGTGCCTGCCGCTCGCGCATGCGTTCGTATCGACCGCGGGTGAACAGCCGGTCGTCGCAGGGTCGCTCGGTCAACTCATCGGGCGGGATGCCGGCGATGGCTTCCTTCAATCGCGCAATCTCGTCCCGCCGCTCAAAGGCCGCGAGGGACCGGTCCAGGAGGGCGATCGCTTCCTGGAACGAGAAACGGCTGAGCAAATTGAGCACCTGGATGTACCCGGGCGAAAACGATGAGGTGATAGCATCGGGCTCGGCGTCGAGCAGAGCCTGCCCCTCGCGGATCTCGTCGGACGATCCGGCGGGCAGGACGACCACCCCGATCGCATCCTTCCCGCGGCGCCCGGCCCGTCCGCTCATCTGATGAAACTCGGTCGGCGAGAGCGTCACCGGGCCTTCCGGACTGTTTCGCACCAGCGTGGTCAGGGCGACCGTGCGCGCCGGCACGTCCAGGCCGCTGGCCAGGGTCGTCGTCGCGCACACGGCGCGGATCAGCCCGCGGGCGAGCAGATCCTCCACCGCCAGCCGCCAGGCGGTGGTGTGCCCGGCGTGATGGGGCGCCACGCCCGAATCGATCACGGCGCTGTGAAACGGATGATGACGGAGGAACGGGTAGTCGCGTTCCCACCGCCCCAGCGCGGCCGCCCGCAGCTCGGGGCCGAAGGCGCGAAGCGAGGCCAGCTCGCGCGCGGCGGCGTCGCACTGCCGCCGGGACGGAAAGAACAGGATCGCGGGGAGCAGGCTGTAGTGTTCCAGCGAACGCATCAGCCCGGCCAGCCATGCCGGGGAGCGCGCGCCCGACGGGAGATGCCCCAACCCGTCGGGCGGCATCAACCGTCCGCGGCCGTCCACCAGCACCTGCCGCAGGGGCACCGGACGCACGGCCTCAACGATGATGTCCGGACGGCGGCCGCGCACCTCGGCCATCCAGGCCGCGATCGTGCGCGAGTTTGGAAACGTCGCCGACAGCAGCAGCAGGTGGGCACGCGCGGGCGCGAACAACAGGATCTCTTCCCACGCCGTTCCCCGCTCCGCGTCGGAGAGGTAGTGCGCTTCATCCAGGACGATCAGGTCTGGCGCGGGGCGTTCTCCATACAGCGCGTTGCGCAGGATTTCCGTGGTTGCGACGATGATCGGCGCCTGGGCATTGATGCGACGCTCCCCCGTCAGCAGTCCGACGAAATCCGCGCCGTAGAGGCCGCTGAAGCGATGGTGCTTCTGGTTGGACAGCGCCTTCAGTGGGGTCGTGTACCACGCGCTGCCGCCGCGCGCCAGGATCTCCGCCATCGCCTGCTCGGCGATCCACGTCTTTCCGCTGCCGGTCGGCGCCACGACCAGCACATCGTTCGCGCGAATCGCCGCCAGCGCGGCTTCCTGGAACGCGGCGGGAACAAACGCGGACGGCGGTGGGGTCCCGACGTCCTCGAGAATCGCGCGCAGTTTCGCCGACGTAGGTCGCCGGACGGGCTCTCGCGAAACTGTCCTGCTGCGCGCCATAGTGTTGTCTATGATACGGGGGCGTTAGGATGTCTGTCTATGACGTCGTGGTGCTGGGCCTCGGGGCCATGGGCAGCGCAGCGAGCTACCACCTGGCGCGGCGCGGACGGCGCGTGCTGGGACTCGAACAGTTCGGTCCCGCCCACGATCGCGGCTCCTCGCACGGCAAGTCCCGCATCATCCGCGAGGCCTACTTCGAGGACCCCGCCTACGTCCCCCTGGTGCAGCGCGCCTATGAGCTCTGGGAGGAACTGCAGGCCGCGGCCGGCCGGTCGCTGCTGGTGATCACGGGCGGACTGATGATCGGGCCGAGAAACGGCGAACTGGTCACCGGCGCGCTGGCCAGTGCCGAGCGGCACCGCCTCCCCTATGAACTGATCGACGCGTCACAGATCCGCGACCGCGTTCCGGTGTTCCGGCCGGACCCTGAGACCGTCGCCGTGGCGGAGCCGCGGGCCGGGGTGCTCTTTCCGGAGGACTGCGTGCGCGCGCAGCTTGCGGCGGCATCCGAGGCCGGAGCGGACCTGCGATTTAGCGAGCGCGTCACGGACTGGCAGCCCTCGGCCGCCGGAGTCGAAGTACGCACCGAACGCGGCCGCTATGAAGCCGGACACCTCGTCATTGCGGCCGGTCCGTGGGCCCCGCAAGCCCTCGGCGGCCTTCCGGTGCCCTTGAAGGTGGAGCGCAACGTGATGTACTGGTTCCGGCCCGCCGCTCGCGCCGAGGCGTTTGGCCCACGGCGGTGTCCAATTTGGATGTGGGAGTCCGCGCGGGATGCCTTCATCTACTACGGATTCCCGGCATTCGGCGCCGACGGTCTCAAGATCGCCCACCATCACAGCGGCGAATTCTGC
This sequence comes from bacterium, assembly GCA_036505015.1. Classification (GTDB taxonomy): domain Bacteria; phylum Sysuimicrobiota; class Sysuimicrobiia; order Sysuimicrobiales; family Kaftiobacteriaceae; genus DASXUC01. The sequence goes on from DASXUC010000094.1 coordinate 14,591, forward strand.
TCGCCCGAGACGATTCGCCGGGACGTGTCGGTGGAGGAAGTCGAACGCGTCCGGGGGATGATGGCGCGCTACCTGCCCGATGCGAACGGGGAATTGCTGGCCACCGTCACGTGCATGTATACCAATACGCCCGATGGCCACTTCATCATCGACCGCCACCCATCGCACGACGCCGTCACCATTGCCTGTGGTTTCTCCGGACACGGGTTCAAGTTTGCCCCAGTGATCGGAGAGATTCTGGCCGATCTGGCCACGGACGGGCGCACCCGCCACACGATTGACCTCTTTCGGCTCAGTAGATTCACTTCTTCACATTAGGGGATGGCCACTCCCCTTGCGATTCGGTGGAGGGCCTTGGTGCACTCTCGGGCTCATCATGGGGGCGGGGGTGTCCGAATGGGAGGATCCACACCGGGCGGAGGGGCCCAGGAGGACGCCCGCGCCCCCAGTGCGTCTCCGGTCGTGGACAGACCGGCCCTCCACCGACTCCGCGAAGAGACTGGTGTTGGACTGACCCGCTACCGCCGATTAGACTCCGTCGCTCAACTATGCTATACTGACCGTGATGACGATGGCGCGCCGACTCCCGCGGCGCGATCCTCTCCGGCTCTTCCACATTCAATCCGATTTTGCCGCGGGCCTGGCTCCTACAGATATAGCGAAAAAGCATGAGCTCCCTGTCCCCGCCGTGCTGCAGATTGTCCGCGGCCGGAAGCGGGACGACGGGTTGCTCGACCCTTTCCAGCTGGCCCATGACGGCACGCGCGGGCGCAGTACGACCCAAATGTACTGGTTGGGCTACATCGCCGCGTGCGGCCGGCTGTATCACCAGGGGCCGTCCTCGACGTTGGTCCTCGACGTCGACCGGCGTGATGTCGAGCACGTCCGCCAGTTGATTGAAGATTTGGTCCCCGGGCGCACCTCGTGCGAATTCTGCGAAAGCAACCAGAACGGGCTGCAGGCGTACATCCGCGACCGCGACCTGGGTACCCTGCTCTCCCAGTGGGGCATCCCCAGCGCCGATCCCACGGAAGGATCGGTGCCGATCTCTTTGATTCCGGGGTCCCTGCTGCCCCATTTCGTGCGCGGCTATCTCGAAGGCAGCCGCAACCAGCCGCCGTTCGGACTGACGCTGGTGCCCGCTACGATGGCCTCGATCCGCACCGTCGCGGTGGTCGGCCCTCAGGAGTTCGTCACCGCGCTGGCCGGCGCGCTGCGCAAGCACCTGGCGATCGGCCCCGGCACGATCACCGGCCGCCGGGACAGATTGAAGACGTTGACGTACAAGGGTACGAAGGCCAAGAAGATCGTGCAGTACGCGTACCGCGACCCGACCCGGTCGATCCCCCGCGCGGCAAAGTTCCTGCAATCCATCCGGCCTCGATAGGATCAGAGTCCGAACCGCGATCTGGCGCTCCGTGCGGAAAGTTGCTGAATGCCCCGAGGTTCCTTCGCAAGAATCCGCAGTGCAGGATGAGAGGAGTCTGTGATGGCCGTTAAGAGTTTGTACGTTGGAAACCTTCCGTACGATACCACCGAGCAGGAACTGCGCCAGATGTTCGAGGCCTGGGGACCGGTCGCGGAGACGCGGCTGATCGCCGAGCGCGGCTTCGGCTTTGTCGAAGTCCCTGAGGAGAAGGCTGCCGACGCGATCGCGGCGATGAACGGTAAGGAACACAAGGGCCGCGCCCTAGTCGTCAACGAGGCCCGCCCGCGCACGCAGCGTGGTCCCGGCGATCGCCGCCCCGGCGGCGGTGGTTACGGCGGCCCGCCTCGCGGTGGGCCCGGTGGTGGCGGCGGCTACGGCCGCGACAGTGGCGGCGGCTACGGTCGCGACAGTGGTGGTTACGGTCGTGACAGTGGCAGCTATGGTCGGGGCGGGCCGGGTGGTGCCGGTGGACGCGGCGGGAAGCGCTCGGGCGGCGGGCGCGGCGGGCGCGGTAATCGCTGAGCCCCTGAGCGAGCACCAGCGAGTCGAAGGGTTTGACAGCTTCGGTGCAAGATGTTACTATAATGATGTCGTCATAGATGCGTTCTGCGAGGGATGCTCAAACGGCATCCCTCGCGCTGTGTATCGCGGGCCTGCTTTGTGGTGAGTTGGATCCGGCGAGACACGCGCAACAGTGCCGGCACCAATTCACACGGCGAAAGCCGTTTCCCGGCGCATGCCGGGACGCAAGGGAGGCTATGTTTATGCCAACAGCAGTACCTGAGACCCCGAAGGCATTCGGGAGTCTGACACTCCGTCCGGACACGCTCCGGGCGATCGCACAAATGGGTTGGGTTGATCCCACCCCCATACAGTCGAAAGTGATTCCCCTCATGAGCGCCGGTCGGGATCTGGTCGGGCAAGCCCAGACCGGTTCCGGAAAGACCGGCGCCTACGGAATCCCGCTCGTCGAACGGCTCGACCCTCAGGTCAAGACCCTTCAAGCGCTTGTTCTCACCCCCACCCGTGAGCTCGCGGTGCAAATTACCGATGAACTACGGGGGTTGGGGCGCGGGCGCGGACTGAAGGTCGTCACCCTGTACGGCGGGCAGTCGATCGAGCGGCAGTTTGCCGATCTGCGGCGCCGGCCGCAGATTGCCGTCGCCACGCCGGGCCGGCTGCTGGACCACACGCAGCGCGGCACGGTGAACCTCAGCGGCGTGCACAGCGTTATCCTGGACGAAGCGGACCGGATGCTGGACATGGGCTTCTTGCCCGATGTCACCCGCATCCTGGACCAGACGCCCAAGGACCGGCAGACCACCCTGTTCTCCGCAACGATGCCCAGCGCGATCCGCAAAATCGCCGAGCAGCAGATGCGGGACCCGGTGTGGATCCTGATCGCCCAGAAAGAGCCGACGGTCGAGACAGTTGAGCAGTTCTACCTGGAGGTTGCAGAACAAGACAAGATCAAGGCCCTCCGGACACTGCTGAAGAAGGAATCGATCGAATCGGCGCTGGTCTTCCGGCGCACGAAGCACCGGGCGGACCGGCTGGCCACGGCGCTTGAGCGCCACGGCAAGGTCGGCGTGCTGCACGGGGGAATGCGCCAGGGCGCGCGGATGTCGGCGCTGCGGGCGTTCGAGGAGAAGCGGACGCCGATCCTCGTCGCCACCAACGTCGCGTCCCGCGGGCTGGACCTCCCCGAAGTCTCGCACGTGATCAACTTCGACATGCCGGAGGATGTGGATACCTACATCCACCGGGTCGGCCGGACGGCCCGCATGGGCCGCTTGGGAACGGCGATCACGTTCGTGGGGCAGTACGACATGGAGATGTTTGATGCACTGCAGCGCAGGCTGGGCGCCTCGCTGAAGCGGCATCCGCTGAACATCTACAGTAACTGACCGGGAACGGCGAACAGCGAACGGGGAACCGAGAAATCGGTTCCCTTTTTTTGTGTTTCGATCGGGTTTCATCGTCCTTACGGTTCCCTGTTCCCGGTTCCCTGTTACCATGTCTTTAGGATGCGCATCGCCACCCTCCTCCCCAGCGCCACGGAAATCGTCTGCGCGCTCGGTCTCTCGGAGTCGCTGGTCGGGATTTCCCACGACTGCGACTACCCACCGGAGATCCGGGACCGCCCGGTCCTCAGCGAGGCGATTGTCGGCGCGAACCTGCCCAGCCGTACGATTGACGATCGCATCCGCGGCCAGATCCACAAAGGCATGAGCGTCTACCACCTCGACGAGCGCCAGCTCGCGCAGCTGCGGCCCGATCTCATCCTCACCCAGGAGCTCTGCGAAGTCTGCGCCCCCTCGTACACCCTGGTCCGGCAGGCCGCCAAGGTGCTGGACGCGGAGGCGAAGATCGTCTCGCTGGAACCGCTCGGATTGATGGACGTGCTGGACAACATCCTCCTGGTGGGAGAGTACACCGGCGCCCGCGCCCGCGCGGACCATCTGGTGGCTGTGCTCCGGGAACGCATCGAGCGGGTGAAGTCGGCGGCCGCGGGTTTACCGACGCGCAGCGTCGTCTGTCTGGAGTGGCTGGACCCGCTCTATGTTGCAGGGCACTGGGTGCCGGAGATGGTGGAGTTCGCCGGCGGTCATGACCTCCTCGGACATCCAAAGCAGCCGTCGTACGTGGTGGAGTGGGACGCGATCCGCGCGGCCGACCCGGAGGTTCTCGTCGTGATGCCCTGCGGCTTCGACATCCCGCGCGTGCGCGAGGAGATCCACCTGCTCACTGACCGGCCGGGCTGGGACGGAATGCGGGCCGTGCGGGACGGACAAGTCTATCTAACCGAAGCAACGTCCTACTTCAGCCGCCCCGGCCCCCGGCTCGTGGACGGCCTGGAGATTCTGGCCAAGATTCTCCACCCGAAGACCGTTTCACTCGAAGTACCGGCGGGATCAGTGAAACGTCTGGAAAGCGTCTAGTAGTTCTCCCAGTCCTTCTTCTCCACTTCCCAGTCCGTCGGTCCGGCGGCCTTGATTGACACGTGCACCGTGCCCTTTGACTTCGTGGCCCCGTGCCAGTGC
>DASXUC010000095.1:0-8581 GCA_036505015.1 bacterium
CTCCCGCGTGCAGAAGATCTACGATTTCATCAAGACCTACGTCGGACTGTTCGCGGCCCTCGGCTTCAGCTTCGTGCAGTTGCTGAACCTGCGGCCCTCGGATCAGTCCCTGCCGGCCTTTGTCTTCTTCACCGCCTGCGCGATCGCCATCATCGTGTACTCGGTCGGTGTGCTGCGCGAGACGCGCCTCGTCCGGCGGGGCGCGGCGCTGGTGCGCGAACGGGTGCACTCGACCCGCGCCCGGCGGCTCGCCGGCGCCTACCTGGTGGCCACGCCCGTGCTGTACGCGGTCCTCGCCGTTGCCTTCCACATCCCCAACACCTGGCCGCTGGAGGTGCGCGCGGGCGCAGAGGCCCGCGAGGGCAACCCCTGGATCGCGCAGCTGCCGGGTGGATCCCTGCTGGGACTGGACGAAGAGGTCGGGCCGCTGTTTGTGCCCGCTGCCGAGCTGCGGCCTGATCGGACGGCCATTCACCACGTCGTCGTCTACAACCGCAGCACGGTGCCGTCGCCGCCGTTGGAACTGCAGCTGGACCTCCAAACGCCGGCGGCCTGGTCGGTTCCACCCGCCAGGATCTTTGCGGCGGCCGTCGCCTCCCCGGCGCGGCGGGGATGGCTGCCGTGGGACCGTCCCCTCCCCGCGGCCCACTGGCTGCCGTATAACCACGGATGCGCGGCACGGCTACTCGACACCGGCTGGTGCTTCTACCATCCACCGGATGACCGGCGGAACTGGCTGCAGCCGGCGCTCCGCTTCCCTAGCATTCCCGCGCGCGGGAGCGTCGAAGTCTTCCTGGAGATGGCGCTGCCGCCTGGGGCGCCGGTCGATGCCATTCCTGCTATTCTGACGCTGCGGCAGACCGGCGACGGACGGTTCCTGGTCGGGCTGCGCAAGGAGATCGATCTCCATGCCCCAGCGGCGCAGCGGTAGCGCGTTGAAACGGTTTGCTGCAGCGGCGGTGGGCGTGCTTGCCCTGCTCTCGGTCGCACCCTTCCCGGGTGCCGCCCAGCAGCCCGGCGATTGCCGTCCGGGCGGCACCGCTCCAAGCGGATTCCAGGCGACGATGATTGGCCACTTCTCGGAAGGGACCGACGAGGTCGCCGAATTCTGCCGCTACCTCGTCCGCCAGCGCGTCTGGCCGTCGTTTCGCGATCTGGGCAGCATCACCGATCCGCGGGCCGCGCAGCGCGCCCACAACGCCCTGGAGCAGGGTACCATCGACGTGCTGTGGGTGAACTCGTACGCGGTCGGCGCCATGCTCGCCGCCAATCGGTCGATCCGCCTCAAAGTGGTCGCGTTCACCGATTTCCTGGTGCTCCACATCGGCACGCGCCAGGCGGGCGTGACGATGGTGACCGACGCCGGCTTCGCGCCCACTGAGGTTGCCGTGCGCGCCGGACGGTCGATGTTCTTCGCCGACGTGCTGTTCGGTGTGCTGCACCGGCGGCCCCGCTGTCTGGAAGCCACGGTGGGCTGCACGGTTCTTGCCGGCGAGGGCTTGGCGGCTGAGCTGGACCGGTTCCTGACCGGGACTTCGGGGCGCGCGGTTGTACTCGCGTCATGGGCCCTGCCCCCGAAAGGACCTGACGTCGTCGTGCGATCCCTCTATGCCGGCCAGTTTCATCTCGTCGGCGTTCCACCGGCTACCGTCGTCACGATGCAGGCCGTCGCAGGCACGATGGCGTTCCTGCAGATCCCGCGGGGCGCGTACGGACCCAGTCAAAGCACGGACGTCCCCGCAGCGGCGATGACGCAAATCGTCGTCAGCGCCACGCCGCCGGAGGTGCAGGCACGCGTGCGGGACCTCGCCCACCGCCTCAACGAGGCGCTGTTTGACCTGGAACCGCGCATCAACATCGGCGGGGACCTGCCGGGGATCGTCGAGATGACGCAGCGGCTGGCGCTCAGCGTGGACGGACGGCTGACCTTCCATGACGAACTCAGTCGGCAGCTGGATTCTCACGGGCTGCTCCACGAGCCGCACCACGACCCGGAACACCGCGACCCGGGCCGCCCGGGTGACAAGTCCGCTAGCGCCGCGCGGTGACGCGGACGCGGTGCCAGGCGTTGTTGACGTAGCCTTTGAAGTTCCAGACCTCGGCCACGCGCTCGGGTTGAGCGTTGCCGGTGGAATCGCGGGCACGGACCACCAGCTCGTGAGTACCATCGGCGAGGTCGACGGTATGCTCCCACAAGCACCACGACCATCTGGACGCCTGCCTGACGCCCGCGGCCGGCTGCCACGTCCGCCCGCCGTCCGCTGACACTTCTACCGTCGCGATCCGGTCCGCCCCGCTGAGGGCGTACCCGCGGACGGTCACCTGACCGGAGGCGACCATCGCACCGTCGGCCGGGGACGCGATCACCGAGTTTACCGGCAGCTCCGCAAGCATCGTCCCCGCCGCCCAATCAACCGTGTGCATGTCAACGTGCGGCGGGAACAGCTTGTACGCGCGCGCCTGAAAGTAGTTGTCGGAGGGCCCGCGCTGCACGGCGATCTCCCCGACCCACTTCACGCTGCGGGCACCGACGTACCCGGGCACGACGACGCGCAGCGGCGCGCCGTGCTCAGGACGCAGCGGTTCGCCGTTCATCGCATAGGCGAGGAGAACCTCGGGACTCGTGGCTTTGGCCAACGGTATGGATCCCCCGAACCCGAACGACCGGCCGTCCTTGGTCACACGGTCGACGCCGGTGAACGCGACGTGGGCGGCGCCGGGAAGGACCTGGACCGCGTCCAGGACCGCCGCGAGCGGAGCCCCCGTCCACTCCGCGTTGCCGATAGCCTCGGCGGCCCACGGCAGCTCCCCGGGCACGGGGCGCAGGGCGATGAGTTCGTCGCGGCGGTTGCCGGCACACTCGAGCGCCGCGGCAATGGTTCTCGATGCGAACTCGTTCCTGAGTTCATCCAACGTGAAGGTGCGGGGGTACCGCACCATCCCTGCGACCGAGACTGCGTGGAGGGCCGGGTCCGGTTCGGGGACGGCAGCATGACTGCGGACGAAGAAGTGATCCGTCGGAGTCAGCGGCTGCTGGACCAGGCGATCGACCGGGGCGCCGCCATTGACGGGTGACTGTTCCTTCACCACAAACGAGGGATGCTTGCCGCTCAGGCTCACGCCGCGTACTTCCACGGCCTCCCAGACGCGGCCTGCGCAGGTTTTTCATGGTACCGTTCATGGAAGGACATGAGCGATCTCGTCTACCTCACACGAGAGCCCACGCGGCCATCAGAAGGAAAGGCGCCGCTGCTGCTCCTCCTCCACGGGCTAGGAAGCCATGAAGCCGACCTGATGGGACTGGCCCCGTACGTCGATGGACGCTTCTTCGTCGTCAGCGCCCGCGGACCGGTAACCCTGGCCCCCGGAGCGTACGCCTGGTTCCATACTGAGTTCACCCAACACACTGAGTTCACCCAACACGGACCAGTCATCAACCAGGCCGAGGCCGAACAGAGCCGGAGGACGCTCGCCCGGTTCATCGACGAATTGGTCGAAACGTACGATCTCGATCCTGACCGCATCTACCTCATGGGGTTCAGCCAGGGCGCGATCATCGGCCTGAGCATTGCGCTCACCGAACCGGAGAAACTTGCCGGCGTGGTGGCGATGAGCGGGCGCATCCTCCCACAAGTTGGCCAGCAGATCGCGGCGCCGGACCGGCTCGCCGGACTGCCGGTGCTCGTCGTGCATGGACTGTATGATCCCCTGCTGCCCGTCGACGAGTATGGCCGACCGGCGCGAGCCCTCCTCGCGCGGCTTCCGGTGGCGTTGACCTATCGGGAATACTCGATGGCTCATCAGGTGTCCGACGAGAGCCTCACCGACGTAACGCGCTGGCTTACCGAACATCTCGACCGGCCGCGTCGCGGCGATGTCACGCAGATGGAGCCCGGGTGATCACGGGGATCGACCACGTCGTCATCCTCGTCGCCGACCTGGAAGCGGCAATCGCGCAATATGCGTCGGTGGGCTTCGAGGTCCGGCGCGGCGGCGTGCATCCCGGTGCGGGGACCGAGAACGCGCTCATCCCCCTCGCCGACGGATCCTATCTGGAGCTCCTCGCGGTGTCCGATCCTGCGCAGGCCGCACACCATCCCCTGTGGGTGCAGCCCGACGGGCGGCGTCGGCGCGCCGGAGAATACGGGGGGTTCGCCCTGAGCACCGATGACGTCGACCGCGAGGCGCAGCGGATCCTCGATACGGGCGTCGAGATGAGCGCCCCGCGGGACGGCTCGCGGCTGCGCCCGGATCACACGGAAATCCGATGGCGGGTCTCTTTTCCTCGGGAAGCCGGACTGCCGTTTCTGATCGAAGACGTCACCCCGCGGGAGACTCGTGTTCCCCCGCCTCGTCGAGGCCTGGGCCTGCGGGCCAGCATCAGCGAGGTCCGTGTGGCGTCAGCCGGGCTCGCCGCGACGGCCGCCGCATACCGACAGTTTCTCGGCACGCCCGCGTTGGGCGCGGCTCCGGCCGCCGGCGAAGTCCACTACCTGACCCCGCGCGGAGAGATCACACTGCTGGAGGCCGAATACGGGGCGCGTGTTCACGAGGTGGTCCTGGCCGTTGCCGACTGGAGAGTCGCCACCCACGACGTGCTCTCCACGCTGGTGCGGCGCGGCTCGACGTGGCAGGTGCCGCGCGAGCGCGCTGCCGGAGCACGCCTTGTGCTGCGCCCGAAGGGCGGAGGGTAGTCAGCCCTCCTCGGCCCGGTCGACCAATTCAGGGGGCAGCAGGCCTGTCGGTGCCGACCGCGCGAGGAACCGCTCGAACATCCGGCCCGCGTCGATGCGGGCTTCGGTAGAATCGTCTGCCGTGAGCCAGACCGTGCCGCGAAACGCGACCCACTCCCGGCCGTCATCGCCGCGCAGGAAACAGCCGCGGTAGCCGAGCGCCGGCGCCGGGCGTTCCTGCCCGGGCCGCGGTGGCATGCGGTTCCAGAGGGTCAGCAGCGAATCAGCGACGAGCGACGATACCGGCCACCGGGGATCCGGACGGCCCGAAAAGAGATAGGCGCCGGCGGTCCAGGCCATGTCGGTTAGAAGATCTTGACGTGGCCGTGCATGACGACCATGAACGTGCAGAACTCGGTGTACGGACCACGGGCGGCCGACCGCGGATCTGCGATCAACGCCCCGGCGTTGTCCAGGTCGGTCACGGGCTGCCCGCCCGGTTTATGGCTCCAGCGGCTGTTCCGTCCCTTGCGATACCAGTGGTAGTCCCACAGCGGGTCGATGACCAGCGCCACCAGGTGTCCTTCGTCCGGACAGCCGTTCTCGGCGTCGGGAGCGTCGATCAGCTGGTCGGCGATGGCCCGCGGATAGACGCCTGCGCAGGTGAGTTCCGCGTCGGCAAGAGACGCCATCCCAGCCGCGAAGCCCGGCTGCGCAAACGAATCAGTCCGCACATTTGTTGCGTAGTTGTAGCAGTTGTTGCGCGCCTGTCTCGGCATCGCGTTCCACACGTTCGGCTCATACAGTGGAGCGCACGGGCATTCCACTTCGCGCGGCGGGACGATCTCGCCCGGAGTGACGCTGCCCTGCCGGCGGCGGAACTCGTCTACTTTGCGCTGGAGTGTGTCGATGAAGTCCCGTCCGCGGATGAGCCGGCGCAGCGGGCCGGCGCTCCCATAGACGAAATCTTCGAAGCGGGGATCGGCCGGCTCGTGAGACAGGCCCGCGCCGAGCAATTGGCCGCCCGCGATCCGGAACTCCCGCGGCAGGCGCTTGGTCCCGCGGCCGACCTGCTCGACGATCAGTCCGCGGTAGCCCAGGATCGGCCACGACGGCAGCCGGACTTCACCTTTCTCCAGTGTGCGCCCTGGGCGCAGCCGCTCCACGGCCTCCGCGGCCGCGCGGCCCTCGAGGATGACCGTGGGATTGGGCCGGCCGCTGAAGACGTCGACGGTGATCCGGAGCTTCATCAGCGGGCTGGCGGGAAGTCGACCACCCAGTTGTGCATCGGCAGCACGCGGCGCTCGACACCGCGCTTGGTGGTGATGAGCGGGGCGCCCCGATCCGCAAGCTCTTCCTCTGAGAGCTCCGGGGGCACTTTGCCGCGGGCGATCAGTCGTGCGAACACGTACGGCATCGGCTGAGATCCCAGCGGCGACGAGCTGTCCATCACGTGCAGGTGAAGGTGGGGAGCGCTCGAGTTGCCGGAGTTGCCCAGCAGCCCGAGCACCTGCCCCTGTCTCACGCGCTGGCCGAGCTTCACCCGGATGCTACCGGGTTGCATATGCGCGTAGAACGCGAAGTACCCCCCGCCCATGTCGAGGATGACGTGATTTCCCGTCACGTTCCGCAGCGTGGTATCGGACGGGAGTTGGCCGGGAACCCGCTCGGGCAGGCCATCGAGTACGGACACGACCGTACCGCTGCGGACGGCCAGCAGCCTCGCGCCATAACTGATCCAGTTGGCGTTCACCTTAGGATCGCCGACGTATGCCCGTCCCCGGGCATCCAGCCGGATCCAGTCGATCGCGTAGCGCTGCGCGATGAACAACCGCCCGTTGATGGGAAGGATGGCGGCCGAATGCACTTTCAGGCAGCAGCTGCCGGTCGCATACCATCGCGATCCTTCCAGCGGCGGGCCCAGGACGATGGGCGGGCGGAAATTGACCCCGACCCGCGCGCCCGTGATCACGATCCGGCTTCCCAGCAGCGGGTTCGCCGGCTGCGGCTTGAGCGTGAGCCGGTGGAGCAGCGCGCGAGGAACGTCGGCCATCGTGGGAAACGTGGGGAACAGCAGCGCGGCCGCCGTCTGAGCCGGCGGGATGACCGGAGCCCGCAGCGCGCCGCCGAACGAATGGAGCCGGGTCAGGACCGCCGGGCCGGAAACGTCCGACACGACCCGGCCGCTTCGTGCGTCCAGCACTTCGATACGGTCGATCTCAAACGAGGCCCGGGAGTAGCTGGCCAGAATCAATTCGTACTGCAGGTAGACCAGACCGTCGGTGCCCCGAATCGGGCTGGGCGGCGTGAGAACGGACATCAGGACCGGCGTGAGCTGGTCCGCAGCAAGACCGGCTCCTGCGCCGGCGGCCAGGATCAGGCAAACTGCAACAGCACACAGCACCGTACGTGTCGCCATGGGACCTCCCAATGCCAGGAGCCGGTCTCGAGTTGAACCGGCTCCTGGTTGGTCATCTTGGGGCGAGTTGGAGGACTATGCGGCCCGTGATCGCGTCAGCAGACCGAGCACCCACAGGAAGACGATGGCCCCGATGGTGGCCACGATGATGGAGTACAGGTTGATTCCCGACGCACCCGCGCTGCCAAACGCGCCGAACAGCCAGCCGCCGACGATGGCACCGATGACACCGACGAGCAGTGTGACTAACAACCCTCCACCCTGCCGGCCGGGCATCAGCATTTTCGCGAGATATCCGGCAATGAGGCCTACAACGATCCAGGCAATCCAGCTCATCGTCACCCTCCTTTGATGGAGAATACTGAATGACCGGAGTCCGGTCTCGGAGAATACAGTTCGGGCTTGCGGCCCCCCTTACCTTGCCTCAAATCTGGCGGGCCCGGAGGGATTCGAACCCCCAGCGCCGGGGTTAGAAACCCCGTGCTCTATCCATTGAGCTACGGGCCCGCTTCCGACGCTAAATTATAGCAGAAGGGACGATTGTCTTCGAAACTTCGGGATCTATGAGAAGCGGTTGACCCAGAACAGGGACAGCCCGACGGCGCCGAGCGCCAGCAGCGCTGCCACGCCCGCGGCGACCCCGGTGACCTCCGTGGGCTTGGACTCCCATCCAATCATCCGGCTCAGCTGGCGATAGGCGTCGCGCAGCTGCCCGATGTTGCGCGCAAGGAAGTAATTCCCCTCGCCAATCTCCGCCATCTCGCGCAGCGTCGCCTCGTCCAGCCGCACCCAGATACTGCGGCCACCGAGGTTGAGGAAGGTCCCTTCCGGGGTACCAACTCCGATCGTGTAGACTTTGACCTCCTGCTGCCGCGCGATGCGCGCGGCGTCTACCGGTAGCGCGCCGCGGTTGCTTTGACCGTCGGAAAGCAGGACCACCGTGCCGGGCAGGACAGGCGGCTTGGGTGCCTGCGGCTGGTCGGCCGAACTCAGCGGCCGCTCGCGGCCGGGCAGCGCCCAGACCGCTTCCAGCAGCCCGTCTCCGATCGCCGTCGCAAACTCCGTGTGGAGCTGGGAAATCGCCTCAACCACCCGTCCATGGTCGGCGGTGGGCGGCACGATCAGCGTGCCATAGCTGCTGAACGTCACGAGGCCGACCTTCAACCCACCCGGCAAACCCTCGACGAATTCCGTAGCCGCGCCTTTTGCGGCTTCCATACGGTTGGGAGGGAGGTCGTCGGCCAACATGCTGCGGCTGACGTCGATGGACAGCATGACCGTATTCTGCGTCGCCGGGATGGGAAACGGCGCAATCGGCCGGGCCATGGCGATGACCACGGCGGCCAGAGACAGGCCGAACATCGCCGCGGGGATGTGGCGGCGCCAGCGCCGTCTCTGCTGCTGCATGGCCGCGGCGATTGCGGCCACCCGGGTGTGCCGCACGGCCTGCTGCGGCGGACGCCGCAGAGCACGCACGTACAGCCAGGCG
>DASXUC010000096.1:0-14367 GCA_036505015.1 bacterium
GCCCGCCTCGGCCGTGCCCGCAGCCGCTGCAGGCCGGGCGGAGAGGTTGTTCACCCGGGATGTGATCATCCTGCTGTTTGCGCAGTTGTTTCTGCTCGCCGGATACGGCGGGTTTATCACGACCTATGCGCCGTTTGCGACCGTGGAACTGGGATGGTCGACCCTGGATGTCGGCATCGTGTTTTCGTTCTTCGGTGCCGGCAGCATCCTGCTGGGACCGTGGCTGTCCCACCTCGCCGACCGGACGGGGCGCCGCCGGATCGCGGCGCTGGCCACGCTGCCGGTGGCGGCGTTTGGCGCCGTGCTCGTCGCCGGCGTCCCGAAGATCGGCGTGTACGCCATCAGCATCCTGGCCGGGGGCGCGCTGACCGCCTTCACCGGATCGTGGTTCGCGCTGCTCAGCGCGGCGTCGCCGAATGTGCGGCGGGGCCGGACCTTCGGCCTGGTCAGCGCCGGCTCGAACCTGGGTCAGGTCATCGGCGCGATGGGCGCCTCAGCCGTGTGGCAGGGTTCGACGATCGGGGGCGGGCTGTTGTCGGCCAGCGCGCCGGTGCTGCTGTGTGGTCTCACGCTGCTGCTGCTGCCGCGGGACCAACCCGCATCGACATGACGGCGAGGAGAGCCATGGACACGAAGACGACGGTGGCCGAACTGAAGACCCTGGTGGAGGCGTTCGTGCGCCAGCGCGAGTGGGAGCAGTTTCATACGCCGAAGAACCTGTCGATGGGGCTGGCGATCGAGGCGGCGGAACTGATGGAACTCTTCCAGTGGTACTCGGGCGCCGAAAGCGTCGATGTCGTGAAACGCCGGGCGGTCAAGCAGGCGGCCGCGGACGAGCTCGCGGACTGCGTCATCTACTGCCTGTCGTTTGCCACCGCTACGGGCATCGACGTGGCCGCGGCGGTACGCGCGAAGTTGCGCAAGAATCAGCGAAAATACCCCGCAAAGCGGTATCGAGGGCGATTTTGAAGGAACAGAAGGCCTGGGACCTCCCTTTTCAGCTTCGGATTCATAGGCCTTGCGGATCTCGACAGCATAGGCGGGCGCCGGTTAAGTTCTCCTACAGGTTGAACAGCACAGAAATTTTCCTCCGAGATAACCAAGCTGAATTAGAAATCCGCATGATCACGTGCGTGTCCAGGTGCTGTCATTTTTAGAGAGGGTTCTTCGGAAGTCGATAGAACTCAATAGTGAAAAAAGAATAGTCAGGCATTACGGACTAATCCCCCGACGCAGCACCAAGATCTGCGGACACTCATTCGCTCGCCAGATCGGCAAGTGGGGGTGATGAATGAGTTGAAGAGTCGACAGGCGCCAGTTTTTGCGTGGGCTTGGTCTCGGAGCCGCCGCGCTGGCTGGATACACGTCGCTGGCGAGTGTATTCGCACAGACCCAAGCTGAAGTCTCGGCTGCAGGACTTGAGGATTTTCTCGATTCCGAGATCCAAGGCTATGAAAGAGAAATAATCCTGACTATCCTGTCCAAACTTCCGCCCTGGCTACGCGACAACGTTGTTTACTTCAGCTCGGCCTGCAGGATTTTCGTCAATCGGGTAAGGCTTCGGGGAAACTCCGAGTTCCTACAGCCTCTCGGTGGACCCGCCTTTCGGACGAGCACGGGCGAGCAGCTAATCATGCCCTCTGACGAGATCGACCCTGACGCGGACCAAGCTGATCCGAACGCGGTCTTGATTTGTGAAACTCAAAAGGGCCCATATCGCCGACTACGAAGCAAGAAGGGAAGCATCACGACCCCATATACGGTTGTTGAGTCGTATGTCTGGCTTCCATCTCTTGTTCGAGGTGAGGTCTTCGTTGCAAACAGTCTCAATGACACCCCTCACATCTACCATGGCGGCTCGCCTGGAGGGGGCGGAAGTGACGTTGACGCCGGTTTTCTTTACAGTGCGAAAAAGAACGACTGGGCATTGTTTGTGAACGGTGGATCGTGCAGTCCAGCAGTTTCCACACGCTTCAGGGCAGGGCAACTCATCGAGTTGAACCTCTTTGTTCTTGACGAGGGCCGCCTAACACTGTCTGCCAGAGGTTACTTCACGGACGGTACGTTCGGTTGGAATTCGTGTACGTTCGATGCCTCCGGTTTTCGAAAGGACGGCATCGATAATCGATTCAAGCGGATTACCTCTATTGGTCAGAGAACGTACGACGCGAATAGTGGATCCTATCTTCGATACGTTGAGTGGAATTATGCGAAGATAGGTCTCTACGGTGGGCCTTGGCATGACTGGGCTGACAAAGACACAAGTCAGAATTGTGTCTACCCGAACACGGCCAAAGTGTATGTAGATTTCAGGACATTCTCTCACGAAATCGTCCATATTGACCTGCGATGAACCAAGTCCGGCTCATCATCTTCCTGTTCTTGGCCATTGTCGCTCTCTCGCCAAGCCAAACTCACTCTGCAGGTTCAACTCCCTGTCCGACCCCTGTGCTCATTCGCGTCAATTCTTACTACTTGCCTTACATCTATCCTTCGCAACCATATCAGTCGTGCGCCGGGGAGGTGATGGTGCCGCTCCGCGGATGGGCTCGACTGATGGGAGCGCGCCTGAGCACTCGCGTCTTACCCAAGCCTGCCTCGTCCAGGTTTGAGCTCTCATTTGCAGGAACGACGCTGGAGTTTGAGCCGAATGACACCGTGGCTCTGCTGGACAGATCCGCGTATGCCCTTCCGGCGGAACCCACCGTGCAACCCACAACTGGAGTTCTGTTCGTGCCTCTGCGAACGATCGCCGACGCGTTCGGCCTGTCGTACACTTGGGACCGGTATGCGCGAATCTTTGCGCTGAGAGATCCACGTCTGATGGATCCGAGGAAACTCGACGAGGTTGATACGTTCGAAGAGGCCCTGGGTCACGCGGGACCGCCGGGCGTGAGGTCAATGACGGATGCCACTGAAATATTGCCGCGAAACTTCCACCTTGAGTCCTTTGCCAAAACCGCGAGTGGCGAACGGCTCGTTAGGAACCCCACGTACAGGATCACTGTGACCCTCGAAGATGTCTCAGCCCAAGGAGGCCTCGCGAGGAGAACTCGGCTGTACACACTTGTCTTGGCTTATCCTCACGGCATCCTGTTCAAAGGAGGAGAGTTCATTTCGTACACGACCGACTATCATTCAAAAGACCCCTGTCATCTGGCGACTTCGAGACTGTTACGCTGCGTAGAGACGTTTCCCGGCGCGAGGCTGACAGTTCCCTCCACTGGATGCCCTGATCCTCGTGTGGGGTGTTTTCGGGAAGGCGCCGCGTTGAGGCCCTGGATCGTGGCCCTCCGAGTTCGAATCGTCCCCTAGAATCCAAACGAACGGCAGCCCGCTCCCGGTCTTTGTCCCTTTGTTCACGGGCACAGAACGTATGCGCGAGGGGCGGCCCCCCGCCGGCTCGAAACGCACCACTCGACATGCGAACGCTGATGTGTCTCCTCGCCGCCGTCGTCCTGGTCGGCTCGCTCGCCGCCGCCCAGTCGCCAAAGGTCAGCCTGGGCGCCGACCAGCTCATCATCGACGCCTCCATGGTCCAGGGCCGCCGCGTGGGACTCGTCACGCACCAGGCGGGCGTCACGCGCGACGGCGAAGCGACAGCCGGCGCCCTGGTGCGGCGCCGTGGCGTGCAGCTCACCGCGTTGTTTGCGCCCGAGCACGGGCTCGGCGGCACGCTGGGAGCAGGGCAGACCGTGCCAAATGTTCTAGACCAGACGCCCGTATTTAGTCTGTACGGGGGGACCTTCCGGCCCACGGCCCGGATGCTCTCGCTGGTGGACGTGCTGGTCGTCGATCTGCAGGATGTCGGCGTGCGCGCGTTCACGTACGCCTCGACGATGGCGCTGGTGATGAAGGCGGCCCGCGACGCGGGACTGCCGGTGGTCATCCTGGACCGTCCAAATCCCTTGAGCGGTTTGACCATCGACGGTCCCGTGCTGGAACCGTCCTTGCGGTCGTTCATCGGCATGTTCTCGATCCCGTATGTGCACGGCCTGACACTGGGCGAGCTCGCCCGGCTGATCAACGGCGCGTTTCAAATCGGGGCCAATCTCTCGGTCGTCCCGATGAAAGGATGGGAGCGGTCGATGGTGTGGGCGGACACGGGACTTCCCTGGATTAATCCCTCACCGGGGATTCCCAGCGCCGAGACGGCATTCTACTACGCGATCACCGGGCCGCTGGACGGGACGAACCTGTGGAACGGCGTGGGGACGGAGTCGCGGTTTCAGGTCGTGCTGGCCCCCTGGCTGAAGGGGTCGCTCCTGGCGGACCGCCTGAACCGGCTGCGCCTGCCGGGCGTGCAGTTCAGTCCGTCAGCCGTGCCGCATCCGCGGACCGGACGACCCTGGTACGGCGTCCGCATCCAGGTGACCAACCCCTACGTGCTGCGTCCCAATACCGTCGCCGTCCACATTCTGGCGGAGGTGAAACGGCTGCCCGGAAGCCGGCTGCGGTTCCCCCAGCCCCGCCGCGGTCCGTACCTGTTTGATCTCGTGTGGGGGACGAAATCCGTGCGCTTGGCGCTGCAGCACGGTGAGCCAGCCGGGGCGATTGTCGCGCGGTGGCAGCCGGGGTTGCGCCGTTTTCGCGAATTGCGCGAAGGCTACCTGCTCTATCGATAACGCAGGTCACTCCCGCCCGACTACCAGGTTACGGCGAACAACCGCCATTCGCCGGGCACTCCCTTGAGGACCTCGGTTCCACGATCATCGAACGCAACCCCCAGACCGGTCACCAGGTCCTTCACGGTGCCGGTGACCAGGACCTCGCCCGCGCCGGCCTGGGCCGCGACCCGCGCGCCGATGTGGACGGCGATGCCGGTGACGCCGCCATCGGCGATCTCCACCTCGCCCGTGTGAATCCCCGCCCGCACCGGGATGCCGATTCGGCGCGAGGCGGTGATGATGGCCTGCGCACAGCGGATCGCCCGCCCGGCGGAATCGAATGTGACCAGCGCGCCGTCGCCGGCCGTCTCGACCAGCCGGCCGCGATGTCGATTGATCTCGTCCTGCATCAGGCCCGCATAGCTGGTGAGGAGGTCCTTCCAGCGCCGGTCGCCGACCTCGCTGGCCCGCGCGGTCGATCCCACGATGTCGGTGAACAGGACCGTAGCCACGACGCGATCACTATCCTCATACAGCCGCTCGCCGCGGTTCAGCCGCACCGCGAACTGATACGTCTGGCCCTGCGCCCGCACCGTGGGCGCGTGCGCCGCCAGGTAGCGCGCCGCAGCCACGAGGACGTTGATACCCTCGGCCGGCGTGTCGGACTCGGCAAACTGGCGGTAGGCGGTCTCCACGACCTGGATCGTATGGAAGTTCCGGTCTTCGCGCAGCAGCGCCTTGCCCAGGGCCGCCCGCAGCCGGGCAGGGTCTCCACCGCCGTGCAGATAGGCGGCGACCAGCGTTCCGGTTTCATTCACCTGCTGCTGCCGGTTCAGGAGCGCGGGTAACTCGGCGAGCAGATCTTCCGGATGCTCAGCGGTTCCCTCCGCCCGGGGGAGCCGTGCTGGGGGGACGTTGAGGAACCGATCTAGGTAGACGCTCATCGCTGCATCGAAGATGCCGCGCACCAGCTCAGGCGAGGGAGACCGGCGCAGTCCCTGCTGGACAGCATTCACGAAGGTAAAGGTGTGCAGCGCTGTATCCCAATCTGTGAATTCGTTGCTGGTGTGGAACTGGGCGATGCGGATGGCCGCAGCGTAGGCGACCACCCCGGCTAGGTCGACTTCCCCGCAGCCGTCGTGCAGCGCCGTCACCAGTCCGTCGGCGATCGCCTGCGGGTCTTCGCCTAGCAGAACCGGCACCAGCGCCGCCCGATCCGTCCACTGTCCCCGACGCGTCCGCCCGTGGCGCAGGATCTCCGGCAGTTGTTCGAACGCGTGCTCGAGGATGTCGACGAGATCGATGGGATGCCGCCACTCGTTGGCCTCTTCCATGCGGTCGGCTTCGGCGTAGCCCGGCGCGAGACTGCTCAAGACCATCTCGGCGCGTTCCCAGCCTGCGGCATCCAGTGCTTCGAATGCCTTGTTCGTGAAGTCGAGGAGATGCCCGGTGGTGAGGTACCGGTGATCCGTCACCGCGCTGAACAGCAGGTCAGCCATCTGCCGGGTGTTGGCACCGGCCCGGACCGCAGTCACGATACACCGTTCGGCGCCCTCGGCGTCGCGGACCTCGATGAACTGCCGGAACCAGCGCTTGAGCGCGTCGAAATCCGAGACCGACTGCGGGAGCGGACGCAGCTCAAAGCGGGGCGGAGCGCCCGCGCAGTCGCGCGCCACGGCGGCGAGGCCGTGATAGAGCGCGCGCGGCCGGTCGTCGGGTTCGAGGTGAGGAAGCAGGTTGTGCATACACGTGAGGATGGTCAATCCCTGGCCCCACCCGTCACGCCGGTACTTTGAGCCGAACTCGAGGCCGATGCGCAGGGGGTCTTCGGGAGCCTCGTCGGCCGCGAGCAATGTGAGTACCGCCTTGGCAATGACCAGTGGGATCTCCCGTTCCAGCCCATCGCGCAGCCGCTGGCGGGAGTGCGCCCGCAGATGCTCGGGCGGAGCCAGATCCACCCACACCTCGCCGTCACGGATCTGAGTGGGGAACACCCGCACGTCGTCGGCCCAGGGATCGAACGTTCCCCCGGTGGCCAGATCGAACCGCGCGTGATGCCAGTGACAGGTCAGGATCCCATCCTTCAGCGACCCGCGCTGGAGCGGGAACCCCATGTGCGGGCAGCGGTTGTCGACCGCGTAGACGCGGCCCCCATCGGCGAAGAGGACCACGGCGTGCCCATCCACCTGGACCGCCACCCGCCCCGCGGTCTCGACGTCGCGCGCGGTGGCTGCCCGGACAAAGCGTTCAACCGTCCCCGGCATCAGTCTCCCTCCTGACAGATCTTAACCCCTATTGTACGGGCGGGATGGCGGGGTACCCCTGTCCGGTTGGCCCTATGCGAAGGGGTCTGACGCGCGCCCATCGATCTGATCGCCAAGGTCCCGCGCCTGCCGAAACTGGGGGAAACGCTCGTCGGCGTCCGTCATTGGGCTGCCGCGTTCCCGGGTTCCCGCGTCCCGGCGTTCACGGCCTCGGCATCTGCCGCTGCCAGCTTCCGCATCGCCCGCAGCGCGATCTGGATCGCCTGCTCCTCCCCGCGCCGGTAGGCCGCTTCCCCCCAGTCCGGCTTGACCTCGGTGGGGGTGCCGTCGGATGCGAAGATCGCACCGGCGCGCCAGCCGCGGAACTGCCCGATCACAAAGAGCGTATCGGCCTCCATCTCGACGGCGATGACGTGCGAGCGGATCAGCAGATCGCGCTCCCGGTAGTCGCGGGGCGCGTAAAACGCATCGCCGCTGGCACTGACGCCGACGCGCACCGCGAAGTCCAGCTCCGCGGCGGCATCGACCAGACTGCGGGTGACCTCGAACGTAGGCACCGCCGGAAACATGGGGGGAAGATACGCGTTGCCGGTGCCTCCGAACCGCACCGAACCGGTTGAGATGATCACGTCGCCCGCGGTCATGCCTTCCTGCAGCACCCCGCACGAGCCGACGCGGATAAACGTGTCCGCCCCCAGGTGCGCGAGTTCTTCCACCGCGATGGCCACCGTCGGCCCGCCCATCCCCGTGGCGCACACGGTCATGAACACGCCGTCGTAGGCGCCGGAGAAGACGAGGTAGCCCCTGGAATCGGTGATCAGCCGGGAGTCGGTGAACTGCGACGCAATCTTGCGGGCGCGGGCATGGTCGCCGGGCGTGAAGACATACCGCGAAATGTCGCCCGGCTCACAGCGGATGTGAAATTCCACGCCTCGCCCCAGGGAGTTATCGGGTCTTCATTCGAAGGGCGTCTTCCCAGTCCTCCCGATCGATTATCGATGATCAGGCGCACCATGGCGGAGATTCATTTAGGCATGGGGACGGGGGCATCCTCGGCGGACCGGCAGGTCCCCGCCGCGCACTGCTTCAATGCCGTCAGGCGTGTACCGGCGGCGGCGAGGAACGGCGGCGGCGCGGAGGTGATCAGGTTCTGCAGCTCAAACGGATCCTGCCGTAAGTCGTAGAGCTCCCGGTCCCCGGTGGCATACTCGATGTAGATGTAGTCGCGCGTGCGCAGCGCCGCCAGCGTCGGGACGCCACGCGTGAATCCTCGTCTTGGCGCGACGGGCGGCGGACTCGTTCCCCCATCCGTCTCGGCTTCCTCCGCCCGCTCTTGGGCCCAGTGCTCGATGAGCACCGACTGGCGCCACCGGTCGAGCGGCGGGAGGGTCGATCTCAGCAGGGGCCGCAGGGACCGTCCGTCGACGAAGGCCGGCGGGGCCGCACCGGCAAGATCCGCCCACGTCGGTGCCAGGTCGATGTTGAGCGCAAGATGGGGAACGGTCCGCCCGGCCGGTACTCCGGGGCCCACAACGATCAGCGGGACGCTGATGTCCTCCTCGTATGCGGTGTTCTTCCCCAGCAGCAGGCGGTGGTCTCCGAAGTGAAATCCGTTGTCCGAACTGAAGAAGATATAGGTCCTCTCCAGCTGGCCACTTGCGCGCAGGGCATCGACCACCGCCGCGACCAGGTCATCGACGGCCATCAGCGACCGCAGCCGGCGTTGGTAGACGAAGTCGATCGCCGCAATCTGCCTCGGGGTCAGCGGGCTCACCCCGCGCAGCCAGGAAGGTTTGTCGCTGACGTCCGGTTCGTTGAACGACGGACTGCGCGCTGCCGTCGCCGCCACAGGCGCCTGCCGGTACCGCGGCGCCGGGGTCGCCGGCATGTGCGGGGCATAGGTGGCCAGGTGGATGAAGAAGGGTCTGCTTCCTTGATGGATGAACGCGACCGCCTTCCTGGCGAGCACATCGGTCAGGTAATCTTCGGGGCTGCTGCCGTAGGCGACGATGCTCCCATTTTCGTTCATGCGGTAGTTGAAATTGAAGTATGGGTTGCCGCCGGCCGGACTGTCCCACTCGTCCCAGCCCGGGGGCACGTAGGTCGGTGAGACGGACCGCGGGTAACCGTTCAGATACTTGCCGAAATACCCTGTGCGGTACCCGGCAGCACGGAGCCACGTGGCGATCGTGGACGCTTCATCTCCCCGGGCGTGGAAGGTCTCGAAGCCGCCCAGCGGCGGCACGTTTCCTCGGACGCCGGTGTTGTGCGCGTACTGGCCGCGTAGGATCGATGACCGCGATGGGCAGCACAGCGCGTACGACACGAAGTAGTTCGAGAAGCTCACGCCGCGCGCCGCCAGCAGCGCCTGCACTTTGGGCATCGACCCGATGTCTGCGAGCGTCTGATCGTCGGTGAGGATGAAGACGATGTTGGGTTTTTCCACTGGGGCCGCGCCGCCGCGAAGTGCCGGAGCGACCGCGGTGCTGAGGATCAGCGTAAAAGTGACGGCGATCACGGAAATGGTCGAGCGCATCGGCAACCTCACGACGGTGGACGGTACGACCTATCGCAATTAGACGGCTGCAGCCGAAATCAGGTTTGAGATTTGCGAGGTGTTCGGGATTGACTCAAACATATGTTCGATATTATTCTGGCTTTAATGACTCAGGAATCTCTTCATCTAATAGACGAATTCTCATCCCCCTCCAACGACCCCCAGATCGCGTCGCGTCCGGAATTGAAACCGCGCCTGTTTGCCGCGACCGGCGCGCGGATCAACCCCCAGGTCGAGTGGGTCGAGATCCAGGTGAAGTCCGTCCTCAACCGCGTTCAGGGTATGGGTTTCGACTGGTCGATCAATCCCTACAGAGGATGCGCTCATGCGTGCGTTTACTGTTTTGCTCGCAAGACGCACTGGTACCTTGATCAGGACGGCATCAACAACTGGTCATCGCGGATCTTCGTGAAGGTGAACGCTCCGGAAATCCTGCGTAAGGAGCTGGCCAAACCGAGCTGGACGCGAGAGGAAGTACACCTCGGTACAGCCACCGATCCTTATCAGCCCGCTGAGGGCGCCTACCGGGTGACCCGCTGCATCCTCGAGGCCCTGCGGGATTTTGCCACTCCTGTCTCCATCCTCACCAAATCGACCATGGTGCTGAGAGACAAGGATGTTCTCGCGGAACTCGCGAGGGGACCCGGTGCCACAGTCTGTTTCAGTATCACGACGGTCGATCCGAAGGTCGGACGTGAGATTGAACCGGATGTGCCGCCGCCTATTCGCCGGCTCGAAGTGATGCGGCAGCTGGCAGATGCTGGCATCGACACGGCGGTGCTGCTTGCTCCCGTGCTCCCTGGAATTACCGACGATCCCAAGAGTCTCGAATCCGTCGTCCGCGCGGCCAAACGGTACCACGCCGGTGCGCTGTGGACCAACGCGCTGCACCTCGGCGACGTAACGCGTGAGGCGTTCTTTGCATATCTGGTGAAGTATCGGCCCGCGCTGGTACCCGAGTACGAACGCCTGTATCGCGGCAAATACGCGCCGACATCGTACCGGCGCCGCGTACACGAAGTCGTCGCCGCCCTGAAGAAGCAAGCAGGTTTTTCAGCCCGCGTGCACACTGACGACGCCTCCCCGGGAAAGGCCACCCGGCCCGTAGCCGACCAGGTACTTCTATTTCCGTAGGCTAGATCACCGCCAATCCCAGCGTCTGACCACGCCAAATCCTGGCCCGGGCGCGGCAGGAGTTCCCGGAGGCGGAAAGAACATCCAATTGTCCAACCAATGGACCATTCCTCAGTCCAGCAGTCAACAATTCCTGTGATTCCTGGGGCGGTGACCCGCGATCTCGAGCGGATCCGCAAGACCAGGGTCTACGAGGAAGTCCTCGCCCAGATCCAGCGGCTCATCAGCGACGGCCGGCTGAAGCCCGGCGACAAACTCCCCCCCGAGCGTGAACTCGCCGAAGCATTCAGCGTCAGCCGGACGTCGGTCCGCGACGCTATCCGCGTACTGGAACTGATGGGTTTGCTGGAGCCCCGTCAGGGTGAGGGGACCGTCGTACGTGACCTCTCCCCGGATTCACTGGTCAACCCGCTCGCGTCGCTGCTGGTCCGCAACAAGATGCTCATGGCGGAGCTCCTCGACGTTCGTAAGTTCATCGAACCGCCGGTCGCCGCCCGGGCGGCGCTGCATGCCACCGACGCGGAGTTGATCCACTTTCAGGAGATTCTCCTGCGGCAGGAGCAAAAGGTCCGCCGCGGGGAGCTGGCGATAGACGAAGACTCCGAGTTCCACTACGCGATCGCCACGGCCGCGCGCAACAGCGTGGTACTGCGTGTGCTGGATGTGCTGATGGACTTGTTGAAGGAAAGTCGCGAGCGCTCGCTGCAGGTCGCCGGCCGGTTGCAGCGGTCGTTCGAAGGGCACCGCCGCATTGTGTCGGCGCTGCAGTCTAGGAACGCTGCGACGGCTGAGGCGGCGATGCGGCAGCATCTAGAAGAGATTGAAGAAGTACTCTTGACGCGTTAGGGAGGAATCCGATGGGTGAGCTCTACGCAGTCGAAATCGTCTACCGCGGCATCTTCCAGAAGAATCTGGCCAAGAACATCAGCCGTGGGATTGCACTGGCCGCGAAATACGACGGCAAGATGGGGATCTCGTTCGGGCGCTACGGCGACAGCCCCGAGCGCAACGGCATCCCGGCCAAGAACTTCGCCATCATCGGCACCGACGAGGAAACCCTGCAGGAAGGGATGGCGAAGTACGAGCCCAAGGAGGTCGACGTCACTATCTCCGTCGACGACACCCTGGCCAAGGGTGTCGAGTCCTGGGCCTGGTACGGGCTGCAGCCGATCAACCGGCTGCTCAAGCCCGGCGGCACGCTGATCGTGACCTCGATGCTGGAACCCGAGAACATCATCGAGATGGCCCACCGCAAAGAGACGCCCTACAAACTGGCGGTGGTCAAGGCCGTCCCGAGCTTCGCAGGCCTGTGGGTCTACAAGGACGATCATACCGACGTGCGGATCCTGGGCGCCATCGCGCGGGTGCTCCCCGATCTGTTCAGCATCAATTCGGTGGAGCAGGCGATCATGGAGGAGTGGAACGATCCCCTCAAAGCCATCTCCGCGCGCAAGGCGTACGATCGCACCACCACGCGCATAGTGCAGCCGACGGAGGGCAACCCGGAGAAGCCGTACGAGTTTACGTTCCCGAAGTGGTGGGAGATGCGGGAGGGGGTGGCGATCCCGAGCATCCCGATGGGCGAGGGCTTCAGCGATCCGGCCACCGGCGTCGTGGGCGGGTACCGGCCCGACCGCAACCCGGTGTTCAAGAAGTTCTCCACCCGCACGATGCGGCCGGTCGTGGACTTCGACACGTGCGTGAAGTGCACGCTGTGCTGGCTGCAGTGTCCGGATTCCTGCTTTGACGTGACCCCGGACGGGTTTTACGACGCGAACATGAGCGCCTGCTGCGGCTGCGGCGTGTGCGAGGCCGTCTGCCCCGTGGAGCACTGCATCACCATGGTCAACGAATCCGAGTTCGCGAATCTCGACAGCCAGTGGGAGATGTGGAAGAAGGACAAGGCCGCGTACAAAACCTGGCTGCAGCAGAAGATCGCGGTGGTGCCCGAACGCTCCCACGGGTTCCGCTTCCGCGGGCAGTACGAGGAACAGGTCTCGACACTCGTCGCCGAAGGGCTGGCGGGCACCGCCGGCAGCGGCGAGGAGATCACGGAACAGATTGTGAGCGAGTCCGGCGAAGCCAGCGCGGGAGGGGTCGAATAATGGCGCAGCTGATCGAGCAGGCGAAGAAGGAGAAGGAAGCCCTCATCAGTGGGAGCGAGGCGATCGCCGTCGCCTGCAAGCTGGCCGACGTCGACGTGATCACCGCGTATCCGATCCGGCCGTACGACACGGTGATGCAGTACGTGGCGAAGTTAGTGGCGAACGGGGAGCTGGACTGCGAGTACATCGTGGCCGAATCCGAGCACTCGCAGTTCGAGATCGTCAAACATGCCTCCGCCGCCGGCGCGCGCGTCTTCTGCGGCAGTAGCGGCGTCGGCTGGATGTACGCCTTTGAGGCGCTGACCGTAACCCCGGCGCTGCGCATCCCGATGGTGGCGATGGTGGGCAACCGCGCCCTGGACGATCCCGGCGCGTTCGGCGTCGAGCACAACGACGCGCTGGCGGTCCGCGACCTCGGCTGGCAGCTGGTCTGGGTCGATACCGCGCAGGAGGCGCTGGACGTAGCGTTGATGGCGTACCGGATCGCGGAGGACCGCCGGGTGTTCCTGCCGGTCGCGATCGGCTGTGACGGAGCGTTTCTCACGCACTCGCAGACGATGGTCAAGATTCCGTCCCAGGAAGCCGTGGACGAGTTCCTCCCGCCGTACAACCGCGGCGACCTGCTGCTGCACCCGGACAACCCGATCACCATTGCCCCGCAGGTGAACGAGGACTGGCTGATGGAACTGCGCAAGCAGAACGATGAAGCGATGAAGCGCGCGCAGAAAGTGATCCCCGAAGTGTACGCTGATTTCGAGCGCATCTTCGGCCGGTCCTACGGCAACCCGTTCTTTGAGGAGTACATGATCGACGACGCCGACGTCGTGCTGATGGGGATGGGTACGCTGTCGATCCCGGTCAAAGTGGCCATCCGGCAGATGCGCAAAGAGGGGAAGAAGGTCGGCTTCGTGCGGCTGCGCTGGTTCCGGCCCTTCCCGGCCGAGCTGCTGGCGGCGACGCTGGGTCGGTACAAGGCGGTGGGGGTGATCGATCGCGACTACTCGTTTGGCTCCCCCTACTTCAGCGGCGTGCTGGCAACGGAGACGCGCGGCGCGCTGTATCCTGCCGCAAAGCGCCCGCCGGTGTTGGGGTTCATCTGCGGCCTCGGCGGCCGCGAGGTCACCGTGCCCGATGTGAAGCGGATGAGCGACATGCTGCTCGCCGCCGCGTCGGGACAGCCGCAAGCACAAACCACTTGGATCGGTGTACGGGAATGAGCGACATCCGCAGGTATGTGGTGCGGGTAATAGAAGGAGGAGTCTAACATGGCGGACGCGGTCGAGACCCTGCCGACGCAGCAACTGGAGCCCTTCAAGGGGGTCAAGAAAGTCCCGCTGGAAGAATTCTTCACGTCCGGCCACCGCACGTGCCAGGGCTGCGAGTCGGCGCTGGTCATGAAGCTGATGGTCAAGGCGGCGGGCCAGCGCACGATCGTGCTGGGCAGCACGGGCTGCATGTACGTGGCGAACACGACCTACTACAGCACGTCGTGGGTCGTACCGTGGATGCACACGCAGCTCGGCAGCAGCGGGTCGGCGGGGATGGGCACCGCGGCGGCGCTGCGGGCCCTGATGCGCAAAGGCAAGATCAAGGAAGAGCCGATCAACGTCATTGCGTTTTGCGGCGACGGCGGCGGCGCGGACATGGGCCTGTCGGCGATCTCCGCGGCCCTCACCCATCCCGAGTACAACTTCCTGATC
>DASXUC010000097.1:0-13660 GCA_036505015.1 bacterium
GTCGTTTGCCCCGTCGTTGGATAGGCATAGGTCGTCGTGGCCGCGCCCGGCGCCACGACGCTCGTCACCCCGTAGGTGGTCCCGTTGAGTCCCCAGTTGATCGTGGTCCGGTACCCGCGGGCGTTGGTCACTCCGGTCAGCAGCGGAAACAGCGTGCCGCTCCCGTACGTGTAGGAGGTCGTGTACCCGGCGCCGTTGACGACCGAGGTGAGCACGTCATTCGCGTTGTACGTGTAAGTCGCGAAGCGCCCGTAGGGGTCGGTGACCCGCACGATCCGGTAGTTGTAGTAGTTTACGCAGCCCGCCGCCGTCACCGTGCCCTGGATAATCTTGACGCCGTGGGCCCGCAGGACTCCCGTGTCGATGCAGCCAGCGACTTCGCCCCGCTCATAGGTGAAGGTCGTCACGCGCCCGACCGGATCGGTCAGCGACCCGATGTAGTTCGATTGCAGGGCGTCGCCGAAGAATACCCAGCCCGCCGTGGTCACGTTGCCGTTCGCGTCGCGGATGTCTTTCAGCAGCCCGTCGGGTTGCCCGGTCTGGATGATTGTCGGGTTCGGCTGAAACGTGAGGTTGACGCCCTTGGACAGATGCACGGTCCACAGATCGACGGTGCAGTCCCGCTCGCCAGGCGGACCGACGCAGGTCTGGTGCACGTCCATGGTCGCGTAGGAGCCGATCGTCTTCTCGTACAGGGCCGTGCCGGTGTCCGGCGGCAGCGCGCCATCGAAGGTCCCGCGGTTGCCGTCGGGTTCGCGCACCTGCCACTTCACCGGACTGGACGTGCCATCACCGGTGACATCTGACAGCAGGTTCCACTCCCAGCCCGGCTGGGCGGCCGTCTGAGATTTCATCGGCGCATTCGTCATCGACCGGACGATTAGCGGCCTGCGGCCTGGCCCCCAAATATCAACCACCCGGGCGGTCAGATGCCCGTCGCGCACGTCCACGTCGATGGAAATTTCGGGAGTTTGCTGTTCTGGCTGCTGCGCCAGTGGGTCCTCAGGGACAGGCGCCGGTGGCGGCCTGGGAAGCGGCGTAGGCCAGTGGCGGGAGTTTCGGGATGAGGGACGCAGCCAGAAAAACCGGGATCAGACCGAGGGTAACGACGACCTGCCGGAGCCGGCGGCGCATTGAAAACCTCCACGTGACCCTTTGTCGGGTAACCGGGGCGCGCGTTTTCGTTTTTGTATACAATCTTTCCACACTGCGAAAGTCCTTAATCAGGCGATTTCCAGGCCAATCCCGGTAGACGGAGGCGCGGTTCCTCCGTCGAAACGCACAATCCATGGATGCCTATGCCTGCATCATCGGCAAACGCGAGATCCGGACCTTCGCAGACCGGCCGGTGGGCATTGACGTGCTGGGCAAGATCCTGGACGCCGGCCGCCGCAGCGGCAGCAGCCGGAACAGGCAGCCGTGGCATTTCGTAGTGGTTAAGGAGAGGGAACGCCTTGTGGCCCTGTCGCGGTGCGGCCGGTTTGCCCAGCACATCGCGGGGGCGGCCGCGGCCGTCGTGATCCTGACCAATGAGGCCCGCGATGCGTTTGATGCGGGCCGCTGTGCGCAAAACATGATGTTAGCGGCCTGGTCGTTCGGGGTGGGCTCCTGTCCGGCCACCCTGCACCGCGCGGAGCAGGCGCGACAGATCCTCGCGATGCCGGCGGCGGTGCAAGTCGCCATCGCGCTGTCGTTTGGCTACCCTCATCCCCGCGGGCGAGGACCGCTCGAGCGCACGGTGATGCGGGTGCTGACCGGGCGAGGGCGGCGGCCGCTGGAATCGATCGTGTCGTGGGAGCAGTTCGGAACCGCAGGAAAGTTCACCGACAAAGGAGCGCACCATCGTGATTGACCGGATCGCACCACAGACCACGCCTGCCCGGCGCGCGTTCGCCTGGGCGGCTCTGACGCTGTCCCTGTTTATGCTGGCCCCGGCGACTGTCGTCAACGCCCAGGGACCCAGCGTTGACCAGCTCCTGGAGCGGATCTTCGGCTCCGACAGCACCGATCCATACTACGAAACCGCGGACTTCGATGCCCGGCTGCTGTTGAACGTGCGGGGGCTGCGGCTGACCGCCGTGGCCGCGGGCAACTTTGCAGAGTTTCGGGAGCAGAAAGGCGGCCCCGTCAAGCGCAAGATCAACATCGAGCGTCTCGATCTGCCCGTGCTGCTGCGTCCTTTCGCGGCCACGATCCGCCGCGTGATCCAGGAGCGGGGCGAGCAGCAGTCGGAAAACCCCGAGGACTGGACCGACCACGACTTCTTCATCCTCGAGCAGCGTGCCGACAAGAAGTACGTGGTAGTCGGCGTGCGTCGTGACCGGGTGAACCAGGCCATCAAGGAGTTTGGCAGGGGCAAGTTCAACAAGGACGATACAAACGACCGGCGCGCGGTGGCGAGGTGGCTGTACACCTCGCCGACGATGAAGGAGTTCCTGACCTCTCGGGCCGGCGGCGCCTATGCGGCGGTCTTCGTGACCGATGAACTCGGCCGGGTCTACGAGCAGAGCCTCCTGTACGACTGGGGGAAGATCGGTACGAAAATCACGTGGGGTCAGGTCACGGGCATCTGGGTGTGGAAGCAACTGGATTCCGACGTGGTCAGCGACGTTGCCGGCTTCGGGCGGGTGACCGGAGACGCGACGCTAACCTTCAGCAATCACTGCTGGACTTGTAAGAAATAGAGCCGAGCAGACGAGAATCGGTCCTGGTCAACTGACATCGGTGCCGGCCGCCCGCCGCTGCCGGATCGAGGCATAGATCTCCGAAAGCCGGCGGGTCGTGGTGAAGATCGAATACTGCCGCGCCGTGATCCGGGCCTGCTCGCCCAACCGGCGGCGGAGGTCAGCCGACTCCAGGAGGCTCTGCAGGGCTGCTGCAAATGCGTCTGCGTCGTAGGGAGCCAGCAGTCCATCGGTCCCTGACGTCACCGTATCGGCCGCGCCGGGGGCATCGAGCGCAACCACGGGGAGTCCCGCGGCCATCGCCTCCAGGATCGCCAGCGGGCGGACTTCCGTCACCGACGTCATGACGAACACGTCCGACGCCGCATAGTAGGCCGGGATATCCTGATACGGCACGCGTCCGGTGAACAACACCCGCCCGTCGAGGTGCCGGTCGCTCACCGCGCGGCGCAGCCGGTCGGCATCCGCCCCCTCCCCTACGAGCAGGAGGCGCGATTCGGGAACGGCCTGGGCCACGGCCTGGAACGAGGCCAGCGTGAAGTCCAGGTTCTTCTCGACGGCCAGGCGGCCGGCGAAAATGGCGACCGGGGCTGCCGCGGGAATCCCCAGCCGCTCCCGGAGCCCGCCGGCCCGCGCCTGCTCGAAGGCGGTCAGGTCGATGCCGTTGTCGACCACCTCCACCGGGCGGCGGATGCCGTACGAACGCAGCAGCGGGACGATGGACGGGGCCGGGACCACCACCACATCACACCGCGCGGCGTACCGCGCAACCATGCGGCGGGTCAACCACTGCACGAACGGCCGGTTCAGGGGTACGTAGTGCGCGTACTGCTCGTACTGGGTGTGAAACGTATACACCAGCGGCAGGTCCAGCCGTTCCGCGATCGCGGCGCCGGCCCGCCCGACGGCGAACGGGTGCTGAGAGTGAATGATGTCCAACTTCAAACCGGCGATGCGCCGGAACAGCCGCGGGGCGACCGGAATCGCCAGCGGGGTCGGGACTTTTGCCGGCAGCTTGATCGCCGGATAGCGGAACACCCGCGGGTCTGTGTCGACGTACCCGCCGAATAGCGGGGCGACGACGTAGACCTCATGCCCGTGGGCTTCCAACCCGCGGCGCAGGAGATCGACCGAGTTCACCACCCCCGTGAGCAGCGGCCGGTAGGCGTCGGTGAAGATGCCGATCTTCATGCCGCCTCGAGGTCAAGCACCGCGGCGCCGGAGAGCGCTCCGGTGCGGAGTGCGGCCAGCGCGGCATTGGCCTGGAGAAGCGGGAACACCGTGACGGACGCGCGCACCGGGATCGCGTCGGCCAGCGCCAGGAACTCCTGGGCATCGCGGCGCGTGACATTGCTGACACTGCGCAGGGTCCGCTCCCAGTACAGCAGGTCGTAGTCAAACGCGGGGATACCGTCGAGATGAATCGCGTTCACCACGACCGTGCCCCCGCGCTCGAGGTGCCCGAGCGCCTGCACCACCACGCCCCCGGACGGAGCGAAGACGATCGCGGCATGCACGGCGGCCGGTGCCCGTTGCTCCGCGCCGCCTGCCCACACCGCGCCCAACGCGCGGGCGTGTTCCCGGTGCGCCTCGCTGCGGGTGAAGACATACACCTGGCACCCCCAGTACCGCGCCACCTGAATCACCAGGTGGGCCGAGGTCCCGAAACCGAACAAGCCCAGCCGCTGCCCGGGCTGCACTTCGGATAGACGCAGCGCGCGATAGCCGATCACGCCCGCACACAGCAGCGGGGCGGCGTCGGTGTCGGAAAACCGCTCCGGGATGGGGTGCGCGTAGTCGGCGCGGGCGGTCATGAACTGCGCGTACCCGCCGTCGACATCGTAGCCGGTGAACCGCGCATCGACGCAGAGGTTTTCGCGGCCGCCGGCGCAGGCGTCACACCGACCGCACGAGTCGTAGAGCCAGGTGACACCGACCCGGGCGCCGGCAGCGAACGCCGTCACGCCCGCTCCAATACTCTCGACGATCCCCACGACCTGATGGCCGGGCACCAACGGCGTCTTGTGCACCGGGAGTTCGCCGGCGGTGATGTGCAGATCCGTGTGGCAGACCCCGCAGCGCCTCACGCGCAGGACGATCTCCCCCGCCCCGGGCGCAGGCACCGGAAGGTCCGCAGCATGCAACGGGGACGCCGATGCAGGCTCCGGACGGTGCAGCACCATGGCCTTCATCCGTCTCCACTTCCGCAGGACGCGGGTGCGGCCCTCTTGGGGGGAGCGGCGCGGGCCGGCGCGAAGAGGCACGGAGATGAGATCCCTGGCGTGCATCGCCGCGGTGGTCTGCGTCATTCTGCTTGGCGGCTGCCGGCAGCCGACCGCCGGGCCGCTCGTGGAACAGCGGGATGCGCGCACCGGATTTGTCGTGCGGGTGCCATCCGATTGGACGCGCAGCACGACCGACGACGGCCTGCACACCCGCTACGTGCCACCGGGGGTGACCGCCCCGGAGACGTCGAGCGAGTTCATCGCCGTGTACGTGGCCGACACACCCGGACCGCTGGATGAAGCGGGCGCGCGGCGGCTGGTTTTTTCCTCGCTGCCGATCCACGGAGTCTCGGGGTTCGTCCAAGATCCACGCACCACCGCCACCGTGCGCTGGGACAAGTTTGAAGTCACGGGGAGTTCGGGCGAAGTGGAGTGGGCGTCGGTGGGCGTGGTGGTGTCCGGGAGCGCGCGGGCCTACCTGCTGATCTGCGCGAAGCCTTTCCAACTATGGCGCGAAGGACAAAAACAGTGTGACGAGACGGTGAAGACGTTCCAACCCGGCAGGCTGAACTGATTAGACCGCGGCCCGGTACGCCGTCAGCGCGCCGGTCATGCGGCGCAGCCCTTCCTGAATCTGCTCCACGCTGTTGGCGTACGAGAACCGCAGGTAGCCCCGGCCGTACTGGCCGAAGGCCGTCCCCGACAGGCAGGCCACCCCACCCTCGGTCAGCAGGAAGTCCGCCAGCCGCTTGCTGTCGGGATCGATCCCTGTGACGTTGGGGAACGCGTAGAACGCGCCGTGGGGCAGCGTGCACGTGACACCCTCGATGCCGTTGAGACCGTTGACGATCACGTCGCGGCGGCGGCGGAACTCGGCGACCATCGCGCGCACCGGCTCCTGCGGCCCTTTCAGCGCGGCGATCCCCGCGATCTGGGTGAACGCGGCGGCGCATGAGGCGGTGTTGACCATCATCTGCGCCATCTTGGCCGCCAGGTCGCGCCGCATCACCCCGAAGCCCAATCGCCAGCCGGTCATCGCGTAGGCCTTGGAGAATCCGTCGAGAATGATGGTGCGCTCCTGCATGCCGCTCAGGCTGGCGATGCTGGTGTGGGCCGCGTCATAGGCGATCTGCCAGTAGATCTCGTCCGCCAGCACGTAGCAATCCGATGCGGAGAGCACGTCGGCAATGGCCGCCACGTCCTCGCGGGTGAGCACGGAGCCGCAGGGGTTGTGAGGAGAGTTCAACACGACCAACCGCGTCTTGGGCGTCACCAGCGCCCGCAGCTCATCGGGATCCACCCGGAACCCGCGGTCCTCCCGCAGCGGCAGAGCCCGCGGCACACCCCCGACAAATCGCGCCACCGACTCATAGATCGGATATCCGGGGTCGGGGCAGATGACCTCGTCTCCCGGATTGACCAGCGCGAGGATCGCAAAGAACATGATCGGCTTGCTGCCGGGCGTGACGACGACCTCGGCGGGATCGACGCGGATGCCGCGGGTCGCGCTGACGAACTCCGCCACCGCCTCGCGGGCCTCATGCAGCCCCGCCGAGGGCGTGTAGTGCGTGTAGCCGTCCGCCAGCGCCTGCTCGGCCGCCTCCTTGATATGCGCGGGGGTGTCGAAGTCCGGCTCGCCGATCTCCAGGTGGACGATCGACTTGCCCTGCCGCTCCAGTTCTCGCGCTCTGGCCAGGACCTCAAACGCCGTCTCTGTCCCCAGCCCGCTCATGCGATCGGCCAGTCTCAGCGTGTTCATCGGAATTACCTCCCACTGCAACTGCCGTTGGTCGTTGGTCGTTGATCGCTGGTGGCGATCATTGCAGGTTCGAGCTTCTCAAGGATGCTTCCTGTTGTCGACCAACCACCAACGCCGAACGACCAACGGTAGTGTCAGGGTACTACGCGCGTCCCTGTCCGGCCATCCAGCGCGCGCTCGATTCCCTGCGGTGAGGTGATCAACGCCTCCGCGCCCGTGGCCTCCACGAACCGCAGTGCCGCGAGGACCTTGGGGCCCATGCTGCCCGGCGGAAACTGGCCCTGGCTGAGATACCGCTTGGCATCGTCGACGGTGAGGCGGGCCAGGTCCCGCTGGTCGGGTTTGCTGTAATTCAACGCCACCTGCTCCACCGCGGTCGAGATCAACAGCAGATCCGCCCCGATCGACTGGGCGAGCAACGACGTGGCCAGATCCTTGTCGATGACCGCTTCGACGCCTTCGAGCCCTCCGTCGGACCGGCGCACGACCGGGATCCCCCCGCCGCCGGCGGCGATGACGACGATAGACTGAAAGACCAGGCCCTTGATCACGAGGCGTTCCACAATCTCCAGCGGCATCGGCGACGGCACGACCCGGCGCCATCCACGGCCCGCGTCTTCCACCATGCGCCATCGCCGCACTTTCTGCAGCCGCTCGGCATGATCGAGCTCATAGAACGGTCCGACGGGCTTGGTCGGGCGGTGGAAGGCCGGATCCTTGGCATCGACGAGCGTCTGGGTGACGACCGTGACGACCCGTTTGCGAATGTCGCGCCGGCGCAGCTCGTTCCCGAGGATCTGCTGCATGAGGTAGCCGATGGATCCCTGCGTCTGCGCCCCCAGCACGTCCAGCGGCAGCGGGGGGGCCACCGCGGCCGCCGATTCGGAGCGCAGCAGATTGAAGCCCACCTGGGGGCCGTTGCCGTGGGTCAGGACGATATCCCAACCCTGCGTGAACATCGCCCCGACATGCCGGCAGGTTTCGCGCAGGGCCTCAATCTCCCCCGCGACCGTCGGATGGGCTTCGTCCCGAATCAGAGAGTTGCCGCCGATGGCGACCACCGCAACTGGCACGCGGGAGTGTTCGTTCTCGTTTCCGCGTTTCCTCGCCTCGGGGTTTCCTGTAGAATCTGGGTCTGTGAGCCGCCTGCACGTCCTCCTCTACGGCCTCGGACCGATCGGACTTGGCATCGGCGAAATCCTGGTGGCCCGCGGCTATGAGATCGCCGGCGCGGTGGATATCGATCCGCACAAGACGGGGCTGCCGGTTGCGGAATTCCTGACGGGGGCACCCTCGCAGGTGGTGATCAGTCCCTCTGCCGAGACGCTCTCCGCCGCGGACGTGGATCTGGTCATCCACTCGACGCAGTCCCATCTGCGGCAGGTACGGGGACAACTGCTGCCCTTGCTCAACGCCGGATGGGACGTGATCTCGACGTGTGAAGAACTAGCCTACCCCTGGTACCATCATCCCGACGACGCCGGTCTGCTCGATCGACTTGCCATGGAACGCGGGGTGAGGCTGCTCGGGACGGGCGTAAACCCCGGCTTTGTGATGGATCTGCTGCCCCTCGTCCTTACCGCGCCGTGCCGGGAGGTGACGCGTGTCGCGGTGACCCGGGTGGCCGACGCCGCTCAGCGCCGGCTGCCGCTGCAGCGGAAGGTCGGCGCCGGGCTGTCGCCCGAAGACTTTGCGGCAGGCGTCTCGGGGGGCAGGATCGCCCACGTCGGACTGCCGCAGTCGGTGGCGATGATCGCCGCCGGCTTAGGATGGCGCCTTGCGGAGATCCAGGAAACGATCGAGCCCGTGATCGGGTCCGAGGGTCTGGTCCGAGGGCTCCATCAGGTCTGCACCGGCCGGATCGACGCAGAGCCGGAAGCGATCCGCCTCGATCTGACGATCGCGGTCGGCGCCGAGGACCCGCGCGATGAAGTCCGCATCGAAGGGCGCCCCCCGCTCCAGGCCACCATCGTGGGCGGCGTGCAGGGGGATCAGGCGACGTGCGCCATCGTGGCCAACGCGATCCCGAAGCTTCTCGCGGCTCCCCCGGGACTGCGGGTCGCCAGTGAACTGCCGGCCCACGCTCCGTCTGGCCGTCCCGGCTAGCCCGCCGCACCGCCGCGGCAGGGTGCTCCCGCATCCGCAGAGAAGACACCGTTAAGTCTCCCCGTGGTGGTGGAACCCATGCGAAGAGTGATCTTGGTCACAACCATTCTGATCATGGCGACGATGATCCCCGTCGGCCTGATCAAGGCGGCGCCGCGGGATCCGGTCGGCCCACCGGACAGGCGGTCCGGGTTTTACAGCTTCGAGAGTTTCTCGGAAACGATTCCCAGCGGCTCCAGCGGCCCCGGGCGGGGCACGATTGCGGGCGTGGTCTGCGTCACGAGTACGAGCACGCAGCCCAGTGATTTCGCGGGCAACTACCTGCTCAACTGCGACGGGGTTGGCCCGCACAACGAGACGACGATCGCCGTGAACCCCAACAACGCGGCCAACATCATCGCCGGCTCCCACTCTTATCTGCTGTCCGTTCAAGGGAACACGCTGACCGCCCACATCATCGCGGCGGCGTACGCATCCAGCGACGGTGGTACCTCCTGGACGAATGTGCATCCCCCACTGGGAAGCTGGCAGTTCACCGGCGATCCGGTCATGTTCTTTGACGGCGTGGGGCGCGCCTACTTTGTGAACCTCGGCGATCACGAAGGCCAAAGCGGGGCCTACACGAACGTGAGCGTCATCGCGCAGCGATCCGATGACGGCGGCCTGACTTGGACGGACCCCGTCACTGTGGCAGCGGGGGCAGGCGCGGTCAGCCCCGGCGGGTTGCAGGTGGTCATCTTCAACGACAAACCCTGGGGGACCGCCGACACCACCGGTGGCCCACGCGCCAACTGGGTGTACGTGACCTACACCAGGTTCTTGTTCGTCCACAACAGCTACATCGAATCCCCCATCTACTTCAGCCGGTCCAGCGACGGGGGCAAGACGTGGTCGGTCCCGAAGGAAATCAGTGGGTCCAGCTCGACCCTTTGCACGCAGCAGGTCGACTCATCTGGCGGCGCGTCTCGCTGCGACGAGAACCAGTTCAGCCAGCCGGTGGTGGCCGCGGACGGGACGCTGTACGTGTCCTTCTTCAACGAGCAGAACCCCGCGAGCACGGATTTCCGGGATCAGGTCCTGGTCGTGAAGTCCACCGACGGCGGCACCACCTGGTCGGGCCCATACGCGGCCTCACCGATCATCCATGACGGCGCCAACGACTACCCCCTCAACAGCGATGGTCGGCAGCGGCTGACGGGCTGCGCCTACCGGGTGAACGCGAGTGGGGCGCTGGCCGCGGATCCAACGAACAGCAGCCGCCTCTACTACACGTACACGGAAAACCAGACGCCGGGCACCGCCGGACCCACGCAGACCGACATCATGGTTGTGCGGTCCGACAACGGCGGTGCGACCTGGTCGTCGCCGATCGTCGTCAACTCGAGCGCCGCAAACCAGGTGTACTCGTGGGCGGCGGTCGACGGGAACGGCTTCCTCCGCGTCGGCTACGTCGACCACAACCGCCCGCCCGTGGGCGCGCAGACCTGTGTCTACGGCTACACACTCTCCACGGCGACAAGCGTCCCGGCAGCGGCGTTTACCCACTCCAACGCAGAAACCGGACTCTCCATTGCGTCGAACAGCCGCTGGTTCGGTCAGAATACCCGCTTCATCGGAGACTACACGAACGTTGCGGTGGGACCGGACGGGTTCGTGTGGATGGACTGGACCGACATGCGGCAGGATACGACGTTCCTGGGCGTGACGCGGAAAGATCAGGACGCGGTTGGAATGAAGAAACCGTAGCACGCAAACCCCGTCGGGTCCGTCAGGAGCCCCGGATCCTCCGGGGCTCCTGCTGTTCTACTCGAGCACGGTCCGAGCCAGCGCCAGCACGATCACCTCTCGGGCACCGCCGCGGCGCAGCGCACCGGCGCACGCCGCGGCGGTGTACCCCGTGGACAGCACGTCATCCACCAGCAGGATGCTGCCCGTCGGCGGCGCCGTGGCCTCGAACGCCTGCCGCACATTGATCTTGCGCTCCGTCAAGGGCAGGTCCGTCTGCGGCGCCGTGGAGCGGGTCCGCTGGAGGATGCCGATGTCCAGCGGCAGGCGCAATGCCGCCGCGACCTCGCGCGCCAGCAATTCCGATTGGTTGAACCCGCGTTCCGCCAGCCGGCGGGGGTGCAGCGGCACGGGCACCACGACCTCGCACCCACGGACGAGGGAATGTACCGGCGCCGTGTCGACCATCAGCCGCCCCAGCGGTTCGCTTAGGGCGGTGCGGCCTCTGAACTTCAACGCGTGGATCGCGTCGCGCAGCGGTCCCTCGAAGACGCCCGCGGCCCGCGCGTGTTTGAAATGCAGGCGCCGGTGCCGGCACGGGATGCAGGTGAAGATCAGAGTCGGCGGGCCACGCAGCGGTTTGCCGCACCGTTGGCACACCGGTGGGCGGATGAGCCGGAATCGCTCACGGCAGGTCGGGCACAGCACCGCAGGACCCGGCTCCCGGCACACTTGGCAGGCCGGGGGAAAGAGCAGGTCGGCAAGGCCGCGCAGCAGCGCCACGGCCCGAGCCTACGACAGGCCCCGGGCCGCTGTCATTCCCTCAGGTGGGTCATTTGCTCTTCGAGATGGTCACCGGCCCGAGAGGGTCGCGAGTATCTTCACGTAGACACTCGGCACTTGCGCGGGATCCAACCAGTCCAGACGCTCGGTGTAAGTCCACGCGAAGCCATCGGAATACCGCCGCGCCCAGGCGAGCCAGTTCGTGAACCCTTCCGGCGAGTAGTAGTTGCGTTCAGGCGCTGCAGCCGACCAGCCGAGATGCTGCCAGTCGTAGTTCAGCCAGATGCCGAATCCGAGCCGAAACCGCGCCCGGTATCTCTCGGGCGAATCCACCAACGGCAGGACGGCCAGGTCAAACACCTGCCGGGCCGCCACGAATTCCACTTCGGTCCTGAACCCGTATGCCAGCTCGTAGCCGTCGATCAGCTGGACCTGACGCCCCGAGCGCGCGATGACTCCGTTCAGAAACGGTGGAAGGAGTCCGTAACGCGCCCGCGCCGGCGCCGTCCCCTTCAAAGACTCGAACCAGGCCTGTTCGAAGGCGAAGGCAAACACGATCACGATGTCCTGACGAATGCGCTGCAGCCGGTCCATCAACTCCCCGCCCCGGCGGAACGACTGGCGGGCGTAGGCTTCAAACGACCGGCTGGACGCATACTTCTGTTGCCGGTAGGTGAAGACCGGAGAATGGTCTCCATACAGTTCCGGATCGAAGAAGATCCCCCGGATTCCACCGCTCTGCATGAACATTCCGAGCAGGTCGACGCGGTCCCAGATGGGGGTCCAGTCGTCAAACCAGTCGGTCATCCCCGGCAGGACGGCGACCCGGATGAGGTTCAGCGGGAATGGACCCGCCCGAACCTGTTCCAGGCATCGCCGCTCGCCGTCGATAAGCGCGGGATCAGGTGGTCCGCCGCCCCAGAAACCACGAGAGAATTGCACTGGCCGGCCCTGCTCCTTCGAGGTCAGGGGGTCAAGGATGATGCCGGTGAACGGCAGCGCCGCCGGCTGACCGGCGATTCTGACGGCCTCACACGCCGACGGGATGGGCGAGGCGTACTGGAAGGTCCGAAGGGTATGCGACGATGAGGTGGCCGCCGCCGGATGGCAGAGGAGGACCAGAGTCCCAGCGGCCACCGCCCATCCGCGCCACCCAACGTGGCGCGGCACTACGTCCCTTCCTCCCAAGACGCCAGGTACTTCCGCTGCTCGGGCGTCAGCTCGTCGATGCGGATGCCCATCGCCTCCAGCTTCAGCCGGGCCACCCACTGGTCGATCTCGACGGGCACCGTGTACACCTGATGCTCGAGCTGCTCCGCGTGCTTCACCAGGTACTCCACGGTCAGGGCCTGGTTCGCAAAACTCATGTCCATCACGGCGGCGGGGTGCCCTTCCGCGGCGGCGAGGTTGAGCAGCCGGCCCTCGGCAAGCAGGTACAGCCTCCGGCCGTCGGGGAGCCGGTATTCCTGCACCTGTTCGCGCACTTCACGCGTCGTCGTCGCCATCGCCTCCAGCGCCGGGATGTCGATCTCTACGTTGAAATGGCCGCTGTTGGCTAGGATCGCGCCGTCTTTCATCACCTCAAAGTGCTCGCGGCGGATCACGGATCGGTCGCCGGTGACGGTGATGAATACGTCGCCCACGCCGGCCGCGCCGGCGATCGGCATTACCTCATACCCTTCCATCACCGCCTCCAGCGCGTGCAGCGGGGAGACTTCCGTCACGATCACCCGCGCCCCCATCCCCCGCGCGCGCAGCGCCAGCCCGCGGCCGCATGACCCGTAGCCGCAGACGACGAGCGTGCGGCCGGCGAGCAGGAGATTGGTGGCACGCATCAGCCCATCGATGGTGGACTGGCCGGTGCCGTACCGGTTATCAAACAGGTGTTTGGTCTTCGCATCATTGACGGCGACGATCGGATACCTCAGCGCGCCGTCTTTGGCCATGGCGCGGAGCCGGACTACGCCGGTCGTCGTTTCCTCCGTGCCGCCGAGCAGGTCCGTCAGGACGTCAGGCCGGTCATGGTGGATTGTCGAGACGAGATCGGCCCCATCGTCCATGGTGATGTTCGGCTTGCCGTCCAGCGTCTGGTGGATGTGCCGGTAGTAGGTGTCGCGGTCTTCGCCCCGGATCGCAAACACCGCGATCTCTTCCTCGACCAGCGCGGCGGCGACGTCGTCCTGCGTGGACAGAGGATTACTGGCACACAGCCTGACCTGGGCGC
The DNA here is from genome assembly GCA_036505015.1 of bacterium. Classification (GTDB taxonomy): domain Bacteria; phylum Sysuimicrobiota; class Sysuimicrobiia; order Sysuimicrobiales; family Kaftiobacteriaceae; genus DASXUC01. Next base: position 13,507 of record DASXUC010000097.1, read on the forward strand.
CGCCGGCGGCCAGCGTGCGCATCAGGTGGGCTGTTTCGGTGGTGACGTGCAGGCAGGCCGCCACGCGGATACCGCGCAGGGGCCGTTCCCGCTCGAACCGCTCGCGGATCTGACGCAGCACCGGCATCTCGGCGCCGGCCCACTCGATGCGCTG
>DASXUC010000098.1:0-19717 GCA_036505015.1 bacterium
GAGATGGTGATGCCGGGAGACAGCGTGAACCTGGACGTGGCGCTGATCACGCCGGTGGCGCTGGAAGAGGGGCTGCGGTTCGCGATCCGCGAGGGCGGGCGGACGGTGGGCGCCGGGGTCGTGACCAAGGTGACGGAGTAACCCTATGGCGCAGCGGATCCGCATCAAGCTCAGAGGGTTCGATCATAAGGTGCTCGACCAATCCGCCGAGCGGATCGTCGACACCGTGAAGCGCACCGGCGCGCGGGTCTCGGGGCCGGTACCGCTGCCGACGGCCCGCAACCTCTACTGCGTCATCCGCTCGCCGCACATCGACAAGGAATCGATGGAGCACTTCGAGCTGCGTACGCACAAACGGCTGATCGACATCCTCGAGCCGACGCAGAAAACCGTGGACGCGCTCAGCCACCTGGACTTGCCGGCGGGCGTGGACATTGAGATCAAACTCTGACTGACGTTCATCGATCATCGTTCATGGTTCGTGGACAAGGGAGCCCTGGCAACGACGAACGATGAACGACGAACGATGAACGAATCCGAGGCATGCGATGACAGCAATCATTGGGCGAAAAGTGGGCATGACCCAAATTTTCGACGAGTCCGGTAACGTCGTTCCCGTCACGGTCATCCAGGCGGGCCCCTGCGTCGTGGTCAACATCCGCACGGCCGCGCGGGACGGCTACGCCGCGGTGCAGGTAGGCTTTGAGGCGGTGAACGAGCGGAAGCTTCGCAAGCCGCAGAAGGGTGTGTTCACGCGGGCGAAGGTGACGCCCCGCCGGGTCTTGCGCGAGTTTCGCGCGCTGGCGGATACCTATCGGGTTGGTCAGGAGATCACCGTCGGGGAGTTCACCGGCGGTGATCTCGTCGATGTGGTCGGAACGACGAAGGGCCACGGATTTTCCGGCGCCATGAAGCGGCACAACTTCGCCGGTCAACGCGACAGTCATGGCGTCTCGCTAATGCACCGGGCGCCGGGCTCGATCGGCTCATCGGACATCGCACGGGTGTGGCCCGGGATGCGTATGCCGGGCCGCTACGGCCACGAGCGCGTGACGGTGCGCGGACTGCGGGTGGCCAAGGTTGACGCCGGTCAGCACCTGCTGATGGTCAAGGGCGCGGTGCCCGGGCCGCGGGGCAGTCTGGTGATGATCCAAAAGGCCACGGAAAAGGCGAAGGCCCGAGCCGCCACACGTGCCGCCCGCGAGGTGAAAGGCTGATGCCAAAAGTGCAGCTGTACGACAAGGCCGGCAAAGACGCTGGAACCATCGATCTGCCGGACACCGTGTTCGGGCTGAAACCGCACCGCGGCTTGCTGCATGAGGTGCTGGTGGCGCAGCTCGCCGGCGGGCGCGCGGGCACACACTCGGCGCGCACCCGCGGCGAAGTGGCCGGCAGTACTCGAAAAATCTACCGGCAGAAGGGCACGGGCCGGGCGCGCCACGGCAGCCGCAAGGCACCGATCTTTCGCGGCGGCGGCATTACCTTCGGACCCAGGCCGCGCCACTACGCGCAGGACACGCCCAAGAAGGTGCGGCGGCTGGCGCTGCGGTCGGCCCTGTCGGCGAAGGCCGCGGCCGGGCAGATCGTGGCCGTGCAGTCCGTCGCCTTGGATGCGCCCAAGACCCGCGAGCTGGTGGCGCTGGTGAACCGGTTGCCCGTCGCCGGCAAAACGTTGATCGTGGCTCCGGGCGCCGATGCGGCGCTGGCGCGGGCGGCGGCGAATCTGTCCGAGGTCCGCATCCGCAGCGCGAGCGGGCTGACCGTATATGACGTGCTGGCGGCCGACTATGTGGTCGTGGCAGCCGACGCGGTCCCGGCGATCGCGGAGGTGTGGGGACGATGACCGATGCGCGTCAGGTGATCCGGCGGCCGATCCTGACCGAGAAGAGTACGCGCGGCAGCGAGATGGGCAAGTATACGTTCGAAGTCGCCGGCTCGGCCAACAAGCTGACGATCAAACGGGCGGTGGAAGACCTGTTCGACGTCACCGTAGCCAGGGTGAACACGATGACGATCCCCGGGCGGATGAAACGGCGCGGCCAGTACTGGTATCGCAGTTCCGGATACAAGAAGGCTGTCGTGACCCTGGCGCCGGGGCAGAAGATCGACCTGGAGAACCTTGCTTGACTAAACGTTGGTGGTTGGTCGTTGGTGGTTGGTCGTTGGTGGTTGGTAGTTACGACCAACGACCAACGACGAACGATCAACGGTAGTTCGGGCCGACCGAAGGGAGGCCGTTACAAGTGGGCGTCAAGAAATTCAAACCAGTCACGCCGGGCCGGCGCTTCATGACCGTTTCGACGTTTGAGGAAATCACCAAGAAGGCGCCGGAGCCGTCTCTGGTGGTGCCGCTGCGCAGGACCGGCGGCCGCAACATCCAGGGCAAGCTGACCGTGCGCCATCAGGGCGGCGGCCACAAGCGCATGTACCGGCTGGTGGACTTCAAACGCGACAAAGACGGCGTCCCCGCCAAGGTGACGGCGATCGAGTACGATCCGAACCGATCCGCGCGCATCGCGCTGCTGCAGTACCGGGACGGCGAGAAGCGCTACATCCTCGCGCCGGTGGGGCTGGCCGTGGGCGACGTCGTGCAGTCCGGACCGGCCGCGGAGATCCGCCCGGGCAATGCGATGGCCCTGCGGCACATCCCGGTGGGCACGATGGTGCACAACATCGAGCTGTTTCCGAACAAGGGCGCGCAGATGGTGCGGGCCGCCGGCGGCGCGGCGCAGATCATGGCCAAGGAAGGCAGCCTCGTCCACCTCCGCCTGCCGTCGGGCGAGGTCCGGCTGGTGAATCTGGACTGCAGGGCCACGATCGGCCAGGTCGGCAATCTGGAGCACGACTCCATCAGCGAGGGGAAAGCCGGCCGCAATCGCTGGCGCGGGAAGCGCCCCGCGGTGCGCGGCATTGCGATGGATCCCAGCAGCCATCCCCACGGCGGCGGGGAAGGCCGCTCCCCGATCGGCATGCCGGGGCCGGTCAGCCCGTGGGGAGTGCCGACGCTGGGCTTCAAGACGCGCAAGCCCAAGCCCAGCGACCGGGTCATCGTAAAACGGAGGAAGTGACGGTCGTCGTTCGTCGATCGTCGATCGTGGATCATGCACGCCGCGGCAGTTTCGACGAACGAAGAACGACGAACCAAGAACAGTAGTCAGGGGGAACGAAGATGGGTCGGTCAACCAAGAAGGGGCCGTTCATCGATCAGCACCTGCTGAAGAAGGTGCGGGAGTTGAACCGCAGCCGTGAGCGCCGCGTGATCAAGACCTGGTCGCGGCGGTCCACCATCCTGCCGGAGATGGTCGGGCACACCATCGCCGTCTATGACGGCCGCAAGCACGTGCCGATCTACCTCACCGAGCAGATGGTCGGCCACAAGCTCGGCGAGTTCGCTCCGACCCGGACCTTCAAGGGCCACGGGACCGGCGCCGCCGCCGAGCGCGCCACCGCCGTGCTGCCCACGGCCCCGGCGTCATAGCGGAGGAGACGAATGGAAGCGCGAGCGGTTGCCAAGTACGTGCGGATCTCGCCGCTGAAGGTCCGCCAGGCTGCGCAGTTGATCGCGGGGCGGACGGTGAAGGAGGCGCAGTCCATGCTGCGCTTTTCGCCCAGCCGCTCGGCGCAGGCCGTGGCGAAAGTGCTGAATTCCGCCGTCGCCAACGCCGAGAACAACTACGATCTGAACCGCGACGACCTTGTTGTGTCACGGGCATTCGTGGACAAGGGGCCGTCGATCAAGCGCATGCAGCCGCGCGCGCGGGGCCGGGCAGACATCCTGACCAAGCGCAGCAGCCACATCACCGTGGTGGTCGCCGAGAAAGCGTAGATCTGGGGGTGTAGGCGTGGGACAAAAGATCCATCCAATCGGCCTGCGGGTCGGCATCATCCGTGACTGGGAGTCGCGGTGGTTCGCGAAGGACATGGCGTCGCTGATTCAGGACGACCTGGTCATCCGCGAGCACATCAAGAAGAAGCTCTACCGCGCAGGCATCTCCCGCGTGGAGATCGAGCGGTTCGGCACCCAGTCCGGCGTCGGCGGCAAGCCGCAGGTGCGGGTGGTCATCCACGCCGCGCGGCCCGGCATCATCATCGGGCGCGGCGGCACCGGCATCGACGCGCTGAAAAAAGAACTCGATGAGCTGACCAGCAAACAGGTGCAGGTGAACGTGCAGGAGATCCGCCGTCCGGAGCTCGAGGCGCAGCTCGTCGCAGAGAATGTCGCCCAGCAGCTGGAGCGCCGGGTCGCGTACCGCCGGGCGATGAAGCAGGCCGTGCAGCGCAGTCTGCGGGCCGGCGCCAAGGGCATCCGCATCGCCTGCAGCGGCCGGTTGGCCGGCGCCGAGATCGCGCGATACGAATGGTACCGCGAGGGCCGCGTGCCGCTGCACACGCTGCGGGCGGACATCGATTTCGGCGTCGCAGAAGCCCTGACCACGTATGGCCGGATCGGTGTGAAGGTCTGGATCTACCGTGGCGACATCTTGCCGGAACGGCGGGCGGAGCTGCAGATCCGGCGTCCGCACCGGCCGGAGCCGCTGCCCGTCGCGGGCGCGCAGGGGCCGGTCGTCATTCCAAGCCGGCCCGCCCGGCCGTCGGTGACCAGGAGAGATTCCGATGTTAATGCCTAAGCGCACCAAATACCGCAAGGCGCACCGGGGGAACATGCGCGGCAGGTCCGTCGCGGGGTCGTCCATCGCGTTCGGCGAGTACGGCCTGCAGGCGCTGGAACCGGCCTGGGTCACTAGCGCGCAGCTGGAAGCGGCGCGCCGGGCGATTACGCGGTTCATCAAACGCGGCGGCAAGCTCTGGATCCGGGTGTTTCCGGACAAGCCGGTGACCAAGAAACCGGCCGAAACCCGCATGGGCAGCGGCAAAGGCAACCCTGAAATCTGGGTGGCCGTCATCCGTCCCGGCCGGATCTTGTTCGAACTGGCCGGCGTGGGGGAGGACCAGGCGAAGGAAGCGATGACCCTGGCCGCGCACAAGCTGCCGATCAAGGCCAAGTTCGTGGCACGCGAGGAGGTCACGGTCTAACCGATGGATGCGTCGGAGCTGCGGGAGATGAGGTCGGACGAGCTGGTCCGCCGGCTGGATGATCTGCAGAAGGAGTTGTTCAAGGCGCAGCTGCGCGTCGCCGGGACCGAGCCGAACACGGCAAAGATTCGCGAGCTGCGGCGGGACATGGCCAGGCTGAAGACGGTGTTAGGAGAGAAGGGCGTGCGGGTCTAGGAGATGACGATGGAAGAACGGGCAAAGCGCAAGACACGGGTCGGCGTTGTGACCAGTGACAAGATGCACCAGACGGTTGTGGTGAAGGTAGAAACGACAACGCGGCACCCGTTGTATGGGAAAACCCTGCGGAAAGTGCGGAAGTTCAAGGCGCACAACGAGGACAACTCGGCGCGCGCCGGGGACAAGGTGCTGATCGCGGAAACGCGGCCGTTGAGCAAGGACAAGCGCTGGCGGGTGGTGCAGGTGCTGGAGAAGGCGCGATGATCCAGAACTACAGCCGCTTGAAGGTGGCTGACAACACGGGCGCGCGCGAGCTGATGTGCATCCGCGTGCTGGGCGGCAGCCGCCGCCGCTACGCGGGCATCGGCGACGTCATCGTGGCGACCGTCAAGCAGGCGATCCCGAACAGCCCCGTCAAGCAGGGTGAGGTGGTCCGCGCCGTGGTGGTGCGCACGAAGCAGCCGCTGCGCCGGACGGATGGTTCGTACATCCGCTTCGACGATAACGCGGCGGTAATTCTCACCGACGCCCAGAACCCGAAGGGCACGCGTATCTTCGGGCCGGTGGCGCGTGAGCTGAGAGACAAGCAGTTCATGAAAATTATCTCGCTAGCGCCTGAAGTACTTTAGAGGGACCGTACGCAACAAGACGTTTCGGGGTTAAGAAGATGGCAGTGACGGCAGAGCGATACAGAGTGCACGTCAAGAAGGGCGACACGGTTGAGGTCCTGGCCGGCAAGCACGCCGGCAAGCGCGGCAAGGTGCTGAAGGTGATTCCCAAGCGGGGCACCGTGATCATCGAGGGCGTGAACATCGTCAAGAAGCACGCCAAGCCGACGCAGAAGATGCCCCAGGGCGGCATTGTGGAGAAGGAAGCAGCGGTGGACGGCGCGCGGGTGATGCTGGTCTGCCCGAAGTGCGGCCAGGCCGCGCGGGTCGGCCATGGCTACCTGGGCGACGGCACCAAGATCCGTATCTGTAAGAACTGCGGGGAGCAGATCGAGAAATAACGTTCATCGTTCAGCGTTCATCGATGGTGGATACGGCCGTCTTGAAGAACGACGAACGACGAACCACGAACGGGAGTTGGAAATGGCAGTCCGGCTGAAGGAACGCTACAAGAGCGAAGTGGCGCCGAAGATGCGCGAGCGCTTCCAGTACAAGAACGTCATGGAAGTGCCGAAGCTGGAGAAGGTCGTGATCAACGTGCGCGTCGGCGATGCGACCAGCGATACGCGGTTCGTCGACAAGGCCGTGGAAGAGCTGACGATCGTGGCCGGCCAGCGGCCGGTGGTGGCCCGCGCCCGCAAGTCGATCGCGTCCTTCAAGCTCCGCAAAGGGATGCCGATTGCGGCGAAGGTGACCCTGCGCGGCGACCGGATGTACGAGTTCGTGGACAAGCTCTTCAACGTGGCGCTGCCGCGGATCAAAGACTTCAAGGGCATTTCGGAGCGGCAGTTCGATGGACGGGGCAACCTCAACATCGGTGTGCGCGAGCAGTTGATCTTCCCGGAGATCGAGTACGACAAAGTCGAGAAGATCCGCGGGATGGACATTACGCTGGTCACCACCGCGCGCAATGACGAGCAGGCGCGGGAACTGTTGAGGCTGATGGGGCTGCCCCTGCGGGAAGCGGAAGGATCAGGTGCCAGATCCCAAATGTCGGATAGAACCTGAGACCTTAGGGGGTTAGGGATGGCCAAGAAGGCGCTGCTCAACAAGTGGAAGCAAGAACCCAAGTTCAAAGTGCGCAAGTACACGCGCTGCCTGCGCTGCGGGCGGCCCCGCGCGGTGTTCCGGAAGTTCGGGCTGTGCCGGATCTGTCTGCGCGAGATGGCGCACAAGGGCGAGATTCCGGGTTTGGTCAAGGCAAGCTGGTAAGGGGGTTAATGAACGTGGGTGTCATTACCGATCCAATCGCAGACATGCTGACGAGGATCCGCAACGCGAACACAGCCGGGCACGAGCACGTGGAGGTGCCGGCGAGCAAGCTGAAGGTTGAGATCGCCAAGATCCTCAAGGACGAGGGCTTCATCACGAACTGGAACCTGATCGAGCGCGCCCCCCAGGGGGTGCTGCGGATCACGCTCAAGTATGGTCCTCGCAAGGAGCACGTGCTGTCGGGGCTGACGCGCGTCAGCAAGCCCGGCCTGCGGATGTACGCGACACGGACGGAGATCCCACGCGTGCGCGGCGGGCTGGGGGTGGCGATCCTGACGACGTCCCGCGGCATCATGACCGACCGCCAGGCCCGGCGGATCGGCGTCGGGGGCGAGGTCATTTGCTACGTCTGGTGATAAGACCCGTTGGTCGTTCGTCGCTACGACCCACGACCTACGACTAACGAAGGGTGACTTGCGGAGGTTGAGAGGATGTCCAGGGTGGGCAAGGCGCCGATTGCGCTGCCGAAAGGCGTAGAGGCCACGGTAGCCGGCGCGAAGGTGGAGATCAAGGGCCCCAAGGGGCATCTGTCTCGGACGGTGCACCCGGACATCACGGTGCATCTGGACGACAGCGTCATCACCGTCCGGCGGCCGACCGACCTGGACCGGCACCGTGCGCTGCACGGCCTGACGCGGGCGCTGCTGGCCAACATGGTCAAGGGTGTGACCGACGGGTTCCGCGTCGATCTGGAAATTTACGGCGTGGGATACCGTGCCGCGAAGGCGGGCAACGGCCTGGCCCTGCAGCTGGGTTTCTCCCATCCGGTGAACGTGCCGGCGGTGGAGGGGATCTCGTTCGAGGTGCCCCAGCCCAACCGCATCGGCGTGGTCGGGATCGACAAAGAGCTGGTCGGGCAAGTGGCCGCGCGTATCCGCGCGATCCGCAAGCCCGATCCATACAAGGGCAAGGGTGTCCGCTACGCGGGCGAGCGCATCAAGCTGAAGGCGGGCAAGGCGGGCAAGGGCGCGGTCGGCAAGACCTAACTGACGTTGGTCGTTGATGGTTGGTAGTTGGTCGTTCTACCAACCACCAACTACCAACTACCAACGGTAGTTCGGGGAGAGTTGTAATGTTGAAAAAGCGTGACCGCAATCAAGAAAGGCAACAGCGGCATCTGCGCATCCGCCGCCGGGCCGCCGGACGGGCGGAGCGCCCGCGGCTATCGGTGTTCCGCAGTCTCAACCATATGTACGCGCAGATTGTCGATGACGCGCGCGGGGTGACGCTGGCGTCCGCCTCGACGCTCGATCCGGAGATCCGGGACGCCCTGAAAGACAAGAAGAAGACCGCGGCCGGCATCGAGGTCGGCAAGTTGATTGCGAGGCGGGCGAAGGAAAAAGGCATCTCACAGGTCATGTTCGATCGTGGTGGCTACCTCTATCACGGACGGATCAAAGCCCTTGCGGACGCTGCGCGGGAGGCCGGACTCAAGTTCTGATGCAACGGCGACGCATTTCAGGGTGGAGGAGCTCATGCCAGTCAAGAGAGTCGATCCGAACAGTGTGAACCTGACGGTTGAGAAAGCCGTCGACATCAATCGCGTCGCCAAAGTGACCAAAGGCGCGAAGCGCTTCAATTTCAGCGCGCTTGTGGTCGTCGGCGACGAGGCCGGGCACGTCGGGGTGGGGCTGGGCAAGGCCGCGGAAGTGCCCGACGCGATCCGCAAAGCGGTGGAGGATGCGAAGAAGTCGCTGGTGGAGGTGCCCCTGCGCCGCACCACGGTGCCGCACGAGATTCTCGGCCGGTTTGGGGCCTCGAAGGTGCTGCTGAAGCCGGCATCCGAGGGCACCGGCGTCATCGCGGGGGGTTCGGTGCGCGCGGTCCTGGAAGCCGCGGGGATCAAGGATATCCTGTCCAAATCCCTGGGCTCCCGCAACCCCATCAACCAGGCCCGCGCCACGATCCAGGCGCTGGTGGAGATGCGCCAGCCCGAGGACGTCGCCAGGACGCGGGGCCGGCCGGTGGAGGAACTGGTCGGGCGGAGGGCGAGTCGATGAAACTCAGCGATCTCAAACCGGCCCGGGGATCCCGCCGGGCGTCGCGCCGGGTTGGCCGCGGGCTGGGATCGGGCCGGGGCGTCTACAGCGGCCGGGGGCGCAAGGGCCAGCAGGCCCGGTCGGGCAGTGCCCCGCGGCCGGGTTTTGAAGGCGGCCAGACGATTCTCACCAAGCGCCTCCCGTTCCGTCGGGGCGTGCGTGCGGGTGGGAACAACCGCACCGGACGTATCCCACGCCGGATCTATGCGCCGATTAACCTGAAGGCACTCGATCGGTTCGAGTCCGGGGCCGAGGTAACCCCCGAGGTGCTGCGCGAGGCCGGATTGGTCGACGACCGGATGGTGAAGGTCCTCGGCGAGGGGACGCTGTCCAAGCCCCTGACGGTGAAGGCGCACGCGTTCAGCAAGAGTGCCGCGGCGGCCATTGAGAAGGCGGGCGGGAAGGCGGAGGTGATCGGCGATGCTGCAGGGACTCTTTAACGCGCTGCGCATCCCCGACCTGCGCCGGCGGGTCCTGTTCACTGCCGTGATGCTGGTGCTGTTTCGCCTCGGCACGCACCTTCCCGTTCCGGGCGTCGATCCCGCCGCGCTGGAGCGGTTGTTCCGCTCCCAGGGCAGTGTGTTCAACTTCCTGGATCTGTTTGTCGGCGGCGCGTTCAGCCGGTTCGCGATCTTCGCCCTGGGCGTGTTCCCGTACATCACCGCCTCGATCATCATGAGCCTGCTGCAGGTCGTCTTTCCGCAGCTGAAAGAGCTGGCACAGGAAGAGGGCGAGGCGGGCCGCAAGCAGATCGGCATGTACACGCGCTACCTGACCGTGGCCCTGGCGGTGCTGCAGGCCGTGGCCCAGACCGTGCTGATCCGCAACCTGGGGGCGCTTGGAGATGCGCGGCCGCTGACGATGGGCATGATCGTCATCACGCTCACCGCCGGCACGATGCTGCTGACCTGGATGGGCGAGATCATGACCGAATACGGCGTGGGCAACGGCGTGTCGCTGATTATCTTCGGCGGCATCGTCGCCCGCCTGCCCAGCCAGACCGCACAGACCCTTTCGCTGGTGCGCGTGGGTGAGGTGGCCTGGTATCAGTTCGGTTTGGACCTCCTCGTCGTGCTGGGCAGTGTGGTCGCGGTCGTGGCCGTCACGCAGGCGGTGCGCAAGATTCCCGTGCAGTATGCCAAACGCGTGGTGGGCCGCCGCGTCTACGGCGGGCAGTCTACTCACCTCCCGCTGCGTTTGATCCAGGCGGGCGTGATCCCGATTATCTTCGCGGTCTCCGTGCTGCAGTTTCCGGGGACGATCGCGCAGTTCATCAACAACCAGACCGTCCAGCGCATCGGGCAGATGATCCTGCCCGGACAGACGCTGGGCAACATCCTCTACTTCATCCTGATCATCGTGTTCACGTACTTCTACACGGCGGTCAGTTTCGATCCGAATGAGGTGTCCGACAACATCAAGAAGTACGGCGGGTTTGTGCCCGGCATCCGGCCTGGACGGCCCACCACCGACTACCTGTCGCGGGTCGTCGATCGGCTGACGTTGGTTGGCGCGTTGGTGCTGGGGCTGATTGCCGTGTTGCCGGTGTACCTCGCCCGCGGGACCGGCGTGCTGACGTTCTACCTGGCCGGCACCTCGCTCCTCATCGTCGTGGGCGTCGCTCTGGAGACGATGAAGCAGATCGAGGCATACGTCCTGATGCGTCACTACGAAGGTTTCATGAGGTAGCAGATCGTGAACCTGATCTTTCTGGGCGCCAACGGCGCCGGCAAAGGGACACAGGCGAAGCTGCTGCAGGAGCGGGAGGGCATCCCTCAGATCTCCACCGGGGATATCCTGCGGGCGGCCATGACGGACGTGCGGTCTCCGGTGGGCGAAGAAGCGCGCAAATACGTGGACCGGGGCGAGCTGGTACCCGACGACGTGATGATCGCGATCATCAAGACGCGCCTCGCGGAGCCGGACGCGGCGCGGGGTTTCGTGCTGGACGGATTCCCGCGCACGATTCCACAGGCCCGGGCGCTCGATGAATGGCTGAGCTCCCGGGGGCGGTCGCTGGATGCGGCCGTATACTTCGAAGCCCGCCGGGAGACGATTATCCGCCGCCTGACCGGCCGGCGCGTCTGCCGGGCGGCCGGACACATCTATCACATGGAGTACCATCCGCCCCGGGTCGAGGGGCGGTGTGACGTCGATGGCAGCGAGCTGTACCAGCGCGATGACGACAGCGAAGAAACGGTCCGGCACCGCTTGGAGGTCTACGACCGCCAGACGCAACCGCTGGTGGAGTACTACCGGGCCCAGGGCATCCTGGAGACCATCGATGCCGAGGCAGATATCGAGCAGATGTATCAGCGGTTGATGCAGATCCTGACGGCGCGCACCGGCTGAGCCGCGGCATGGCACCGATGATCGTCGTCAAGACGTCAACCGAAGTGGAACTGATGCGCCGGGCCGGCGTCCTGGCCGCGGAGGCGCTGGGGGAAGTAGCCCGGGCGGTGCGCCCGGGGATTGCCGGCAAGGAATTGGACCGGATCGCGGAGGCCTACATCCGCGACCATGGCGCGATCCCCTCGTTTCTCGGCTACCGGGGATTCCCCGCCAGCATCTGTCTGTCGATCGACGATGCCGTCGTCCACGGCATTCCGGGTTCGCGGCGGCTGAAAGAAGGCGAAATCGCCTCGGTCGATCTCGGCGTGATCCTGGACGGCTTCCACGGGGATACCGCGGTCACGGTGCCGGTGGGGCGCGTCGCGAAGACGCTGCAGCGGCTGCTGACCGTGACGCACGAATCGCTGTACAAGGGCATCGAAGTGGTCCATCCCGGCCGGCGGCTGGGCGACGTCGGCGCCGCGATCCAGCGGCACGTGGAAGCGGCCGGATTCTCCGTCGTCCGTGATTTTGCCGGGCACGGCATCGGGCGGTTGCTCCACGAGGAACCCCAGGTGCCGAACTTCGGCGAAGGCGGGACGGGGATCGTGTTGCGGGAAGGGATGACCCTGGCCATCGAGCCGATGGTCAACGCCGGCACCGCCGCGGTGATGATGGATCACGATGAGTGGACGATCCGCACACGGGACGGCAAGGCGTCCGCGCACTTCGAGCACACCGTGGCCGTGACCGCGGAGGGTGCGCTCGTACTGACGCAGATTTCCGGAGGCATCGTCTAGACCGGTGGACGCAGCCACCGCAAGAATCTATAATGAGAGTTCGTGCCGAAGCAACGCAGGGCGTCGCAGGCTGGAGGACTAGGTGGCGAAGAAAGACGCGATAGAGGTCGAGGGTGCGATTGTGGAAGTGCTGCCCAACGCGATGTTCCGGGTGGAATTGCAGAGCGGGCACCGTGTGCTGGCGCACATTTCGGGCAAGATGCGGATTCACTTCATCCGCATTCTGCCCGGCGATCGCGTGAAAGTGGAGCTGTCGCCCTACGACCCGACGCGGGGACGGATCGTCTACCGCTATCGCTAAACCGGTTGGTGGTTGGTCGTTGGTGGTTGGTCGTAACTACCAACTACCATCTACCAACTACCAACCAGAAAGCAAGGGTCACGAGGATGAAAGTTCGAGCATCGGTTCGGCGGATGTGTGAAAAGTGCAAGGTGATCAAGCGCGGACGGCGCGTGTTCATCATTTGCGAAAATCCCAAGCACAAACAGAGGCAGGGATAGAGGGAGAGCCATGGCGCGTATCGCAGGGGTGGATCTGCCGCGGGACAAGCGGGTGGAAATCGCGCTGACCTACATCTTCGGCGTCGGATTGGGCCGGGCCCGCGAGACTCTGACCGCCACGAACATCAGTCCCGATACCCGGGTGCGGAACCTCACCGAGGAAGAAGTGACCCGGCTGCGCGAGTACATCGACCGCAGCTACAAGGTCGAAGGCGATCTGCGCCGCGACCTGACCATGGACGTCCGGCGGCTCGTGGAGATTGGATCCTACCGCGGGCTGCGGCACAAGAAGAACCTGCCCGTCCGCGGGCAGCGCACCCGGACCAACTCCCGCACGCGGAAGGGACCGAAGCGGACGATGGGATCCGGCAAGCGACGGCTTGAAAAGAAATAAGGGGGTCCAATGGCAAAGCCGAGAGGTCGCAGGAAGGAACGGAAGAGCGTCCCGGTTGGCGTGGCACACATCCAGTCCACGTTCAACAACACGATCGTGACGATCACCGATCAGAAGGGGAACGTGCTGGCATGGTCCAGCGCGGGAACCACCGGGTTCAAGGGCTCGCGCAAAGGCACGCCCTTTGCCGCCGGGCTGGCCGCCGAAAACGCCGCGCGCAAAGCCATGGAGCACGGCGTGAAGCAGGTGGAAGTATTCGTGAAGGGACCCGGAGCCGGCCGCGAGGCGGCGATCCGATCCCTGCAGGCTGCGGGACTTGAAGTGAACCTGATTCGGGATGTCACGCCCATCCCACACAATGGGTGCCGGCCCCCCAAGCGGCGGAGGGTCTAAGGGTGAAGACGGTGGTGGAGGAATAGATGGGTCGTTATCATGGTTCGGTGTGTAGGTTGTGCCGCCGCGAGGGGATGAAGCTCTACCTCAAGGGCGAGAAGTGCTACACGGAAAAGTGTCCGGTCCACAAGCGGCCGGTGCCGCCGGGGATGCACGGGCAGGGCCGCCGCAAGCTCAGCGAGTTTGGTATCCGGCTGCGCGAAAAGCAGAAGCTGCGAAGGATCTACGGCGTGCTGGAAACCCAATTCAAGACCTACTTCCAGCGCGCGGCGAAATCCCGCGGGGTCACCGGCGTCCGTCTGCTGCAGTTGCTGGAGATGCGGCTGGACAACGTGGTCTACCGGCTGGGCTTCGCGATGTCGCGCAAGGAAGCGCGACAGGTGGTGCTGCACGGCCACGTGGCGGTGGACGGACGGAAAGTCACTATTCCGTCGTATCAAGTGAAACCCGGGGACGTCATCACGCCTACGGGCCGCGGCCGGGAGCATCCGCGCGTGAAGGAACTGGCGGAAACGGGCCTGCGCACGCTCCCGAGCTGGCTGGAATTCTCGGCGCCGGCGCTGGAAGGCAAAGTGCTGAGCCTGCCCGCGCGGGAAGAGATTGACGTTCCGGTGCAGGAACAACTGATCGTCGAATACTACTCACGCTAGCATGTTTGGAGGTTAATGAATTGAGTATTGCAGCGATTTTTCAGGGCGAAGCGGTCAAGCCGAAGATCGAGTACGCCGAACTTTCGGAGACATACGGCAAGTTCGTCATCGAGCCACTGGAGCGGGGCTTTGGCATCACGCTGGGGAACACGCTGCGGCGGACGCTGCTGTCCGCCATCCCCGGAGCGGCTGTGACCTCGGTGAAGATCGAGGGCGTGCTGCACGAATTCTCCACCATTCCGGGCGTGGTGGAGGATGTGACCCAGGTGATCCTCAACCTGAAAGAACTCACGCTCCGCCTGCACACCGACAAGCCCAAGCTCCTGCGGCTGGACGTGAAAGGCAAGAAGGAAGTCACCGCCGCCGACATCCAGGAAGACGCGGAGGTGGACATCCTCAACCCCGATCTGCACATCGCCACCCTGGACCGCAAGGAGGCCCGGCTGGCGATGGAACTGGTGGTGGAGCGCGGCAAGGGCTACGTCCCCGCGGAGAAGCACCGCAAGAGCGAGCACGTGATCGGCGTCATTCCCGTGGATTCGATCTTCCTGCCGATCCAGAAGATCAACTACGCGGTCGAGGACACCCGTGCCGGCAACGCGGAGGCCGACCGCCTGGTGCTCGAGGTTTGGACCGATGGCTCGGTCCGCCCGGAAGAGGCGGTGAAGGAAGCGGCCAACATCCTGATGGACTCGATGAAGATGTTCGCCCGGATGGGGGACGAAGGCGGCGACCAGTTCGGCCAGGGCGTGGGGGCCGATGAGCAGATGGGCAAACTCTACGCGATGCCCATCGAAGAGCTGGACCTTTCCGTGCGGCCGTACAACTGTCTGAAGCGCGCCGGCATCAACACCGTCGGCGACCTGATGCAGCGGTCGGAAGAGGAAATCGTCAGCGTCAAGAACTTCGGCCGGAAGTCGCTGGACGAGGTGCGTGAGAAGCTGACGAACCTGGGGCTTTCTCTGAGGCGACGCGAGCCCTGAAAGGAAAATTCGGAGGAGTAGAGATGCTAGGTTCTGCAACGAGAAAACTCGGCCGCGAGACCAGTGAGCGCAAAGCCTTGTTTCGCGACCTGGTCAGTGCGCTGATCATCAACGGCAAGATTGAGACCACTCTGGCCAAGGCCAAGGAGACGAAGAAGATCGCCGACAGCGTCATCGATCGTGCCCTGGCCAACGACGTCCATGCCCGCCGGCAGGTGAAGCGCCTGATCAGCGACGACCGGGTGGTGCGCCGGCTGTTTACCGACGTGGCACCTCGCTACCAGAAGGGCCGCGGGGGATACACGCGCCTCGTGCGGACCCGGATGCGCCGGGGCGATGCGGCTGAGATGGCGCTGGTGGAACTGCTGCCATAACCCCTGCCTCCCTTCATCCAGGTCGACAACCTCAAGTACGTCTACAACGCGGGCACTCCCCAGGCCGTCGTCGCGCTAGACGGTGTCACCCTGCAGGTGGACGCCGGCCAGTTGCTGGCCGTCGTCGGCGGTAACGGCTCGGGAAAATCCACGCTTGCCAAGCATCTGAATGCCCTGCTCCTGCCCACCGGCGGCACCGTGCTCATCGATGGGATGAATACCCAGGACCCGGATGCCGTCTGGGACATCCGGCGCCGCGTGGGGATGGTATTCCAGAACCCCGACAACCAGATCGTCGCCACGGTTGTCGAGGAAGATGTCGCCTTCGGGCCGGAGAATCTCGGCATCCCGCCGGAGGAGATCCGCGAACGGGTGGAGAGCTCCCTGGGGGCGGTCGACATGCTCCGGTTCCGCCGGCAGGAACCGCATCTCCTGTCCGGCGGCCAGAAGCAGCGCGTGGCGATCGCCGGGATCCTGGCGATGCACCCGCAGTGCGTGGTTCTCGATGAGGCCACGACCATGCTGGACCCGCAAGGGCAGCGGGAAGTGATGGACACGGTCGGCCGTCTGATCGCCGAGGGGATCACCGTGATTCACATCACCCACTCGATGGACGAAGCCCTGCGCTGCCACCGCGTGGTCGTGATGCATGCCGGTCGCATCGCGATGGACGGAACGCCCCAGGACGTGTTCAGCCGGGTTGATGAGCTCGACGCCCTGCGGCTGACGTTGCCGCCGATCCCGCGGTTGGCCCAGCAGCTGCGCGCGGCGGGCCTGCCCATCCCGCCGGCGACCTTCGGGCCGGATCAGCTCGCCGAGGCCATTGCCGCGGCCGCCCGCGGGGCCGCAGAGGAGCGGACGGATGGCCTTCATTGAGTGCGAGCACCTCGGCCACGTGTACCTGCAGGGCACACCGTTGGAAACCGTCGCGCTTGAGGACGTCACCTTGTCCATCGACGAAGGTGAGGTCGTCGGGCTGATCGGTCCGACCGGGTCGGGCAAGTCCACGCTGGTGCAACACTTCGATGGTCTGCTGAAACCCACGTCCGGCGCCCTGCACATCGGCGGGGTCGATGTCACCGCGAAGGGCGCGGATCTGCGGTTACTTCGCCGGCACGTCGGGCTGCTGTTTCAGTTTCCCGAGTACCAGCTGTTCGAGGAAACCGTCGCCGCCGATGTCGCGTTCGGGCCTCGCAACCTCGGACTTCCGGAAGCCGAAATCGCAGAGCGCGTGGAGGATGCGCTGCGCATGGTTGGGCTCGATCCGGCGAAGTATGGGACGCGCTCACCCTTTTCGCTGTCCGGCGGGGAGATGCGCTATGTGGCGATCGCGGGCGTCCTGGCGATGGCGCCGCGGGTGCTGATTCTTGACGAGCCCGCCGCGGGGCTTGACCCCACTGGCAAAGACGAGATCCTGGGGCAGATCCGCCGCCTGCAGCAGCAGCGGGGCCTGACGGTCATCCTCATCACCCACAGCATGGACGAAGCCGCGCTGATGGCCCAGCGCCTGGTGGTCCTCAACCGTGGCCGGGTCTTCCTCGACGGACCGGTGCGCGAGATCTTCGCCCACTCCGACGAGCTGCGGTCGATCGGGCTCGACATTCCCGCCGTGCCCCGGCTGATGCAGCGGCTGCGCGCCAGGGGGGTTGACGTCCGGTCCGACGTCCTGAGCATCGACGAGGCGCGGGCGGACATCCTGCGCGCCCTGCGATGGAACTGATCCGCTACGTCACCATCGGGCAGTATATCCCGCGGGATTCTCCCGTGCACCGGCTGGATCCGCGCACGAAGATCGCGGCGGTAACGCTGGTGATGGTCGCCATCTTCGTGGTCCGCGACTTCTTCGGCTATGCGCTGCTGACGCTCTTCCTGCTGGGGGTCATCCTGGCCTCGAAGATCCCGATGGGCTACGTCCTGCGCGGGCTGCGGCCGATCTTCTTCCTGCTCGTACTCACCGTCATCCTGAATGTCTTCTTCAGCGGGATCGCCGGCGGCCGGCCGCTGTTCCGGGTGGGGCCCGTGACGGTAACCGTCGAGGCCGTGCTGCGCGCCGCGTTCATCGGCTATCGGCTGATCGGGCTGGTCATCGTCACGTCGCTGCTCACGTTCACGACCTCGCCGGTCGAACTGACCGACGGCATGGAACGGCTGCTGCGCCCATTCCGCCGCATCGGCGTTCCCGCGCACGAACTGGCGATGATGATGACCATCGCGCTGCGCTTTATCCCCACGTTGCTGCTGGAGACCGAGAAGATCATGAAGGCGCAGATGGCCAGAGGGGCGGAATTCGACCGCGGGGGTGTGCTGCGGCGGGCTCGCGCGATGGTGCCCATCCTGGTGCCGCTGTTTGTCAGCGCCTTCCGCCGCGCCGATGAACTTGCGCTGGCGATGGAAGCCCGCTGCTACCGGGGCGGGGAAGGGCGGACCCGGCTCAAGGAGCTGCGGTTCGCGCCGCGCGACGGCGCCGCCATCCTCCTGACGCTGGCTGTTTGCCTGCTCTTCGTGGTCCCCTTCGCGATGTGGAAGGCGATCCTCGCATTCTGATGAACGGTTCAAGCCGCAACATCAAGCTGACTATCGAATATGAGGGGACGGGTTTTAGCGGCTGGCAGCGTCAGTCTACGCGTCCATCGATCCAGGCGGAAATCGAGCGCGCGATCCATGCCGTGACCCGGGAACGGGTAGACTTGGTCGGCGCCGGCCGCACCGATGCGGGCGTGCACGCCCTCGGACAGGTAGCCAGCTTCAGCACCGCCGGGCGGCTGCGGACGGGGCGATTTCCCGCGGCCCTCAACGCGCACCTGCCCGATGCGATTCGGATCCTCAACGCCCACGACGTCGGCTCGGAATTTCACGCCCGGTACTCGGCAACCGGACGGACCTACCGCTACGTGGTCCTGAACCGTCCGGCGCCGTCGGCGATCCTGCGCCATCACGCCTGGCACGTTCCCCAGCCGTTGGACGCCGACGCGATGCGCCGCGCCCTCGCCGCCCTGCGGGGATGCCATCCGTTCACCGCGTTCCGTGGTGTGGGATCGGGCGAGCGCACCACCGTGTGCGACCTTCGCACCGCCGAGGTCGAGCGGAAGGACGACATGATCATTCTCACCTTTGAGGCCGACCGTTTTCTGCGCCACATGATCCGCATGATCACGGGTACGCTGCGGCGCGTAGGGCAGGGGAAACTCGCTCCGGATGACGTGAGCCGAATCCTGGCCAACGAAGACAACCGCCAGGCAGGACCACGAGCGCCCTCGCACGGATTGTTCCTGGTAAGGATCGACTATGCCACTCCTCTGGGAGGAATGACCAGTGCAGAGCAGCACCAGCAATGAGAATCGCCTTCTTGCCGCACTCGGCTATCCTATCTGGATCGTTGCGGTCGTCGTGCTCTTGACCGACATGAAAAACAACCGCTTCATGAAAGTCCACGCGGTACAGGCGCTGGGGCTTTTTGTTGCGTTTATCATCATTCGTGTTGCCATTGGGATCATTGCTGGACTTGGCAGTCTGTATGGGCTCTATACACTGGAGAGTCTGGCCTGGCTGGTCTACGTGATCCTGGCTCTCGTCTACGCGTATCGGGCGTATCAGGGCCAGACGTTCTCGATCCCGGTGATCAGCCAGTTCACCGATCGCTACGTTGGCGAGGCGAAGTAGGTATAATTCCCCTGGCGGGCCCGTAGCTCAGCGGCAGAGCAGCGCCCTCATAAGGCGTTGGTTCCTGGTTCGAGTCCAGGCGGGCCCATGAACCAGTCGCTTCGCTCCGGTTCATGGCGGCGCCACTGATCGCGTGTTCCGACTGGTTCGTGGAGCCCTAAACCCGAGCGGGAGCGAGTGGTGCGGGGCAGCCCTGAACCCGAGCGGGAGCGAGTGGTGCGGGGCCCACTCATTGGGTATATCTCCAAGGAAGCAGAGGGTGCGTCTATGGACCAGCGTGAGCGCACAGGTATTTTTCGTGTCGGAGCGCCGACCTCCCAGGACATCCAGCAGATCTTTGATCATGTCTACCGCGCGTTGCGGGAGAAAGGCTACAATCCGGTGGATCAGATCGTCGGCTACCTGCTGTCCGGCGATCCC
>DASXUC010000099.1:0-40589 GCA_036505015.1 bacterium
CCACGCCGGCGAGGTGGACGCCGACACGCTGCCGGAGCTCGACGATCTCGACCGGATCGGCCTGCGGCCCGACCTGAATCTCGAAGAGACCATGGTCCACGCCCTGATGCGCAGCGTGCGCGAGCGGGGCCGGGCCGACTACGACGTCGACCTCATGCGTGACGGCTGGTACTTCGTGGAGGACCCCATCCTGTACCGGAACCACCGGTCGGTGGAAGTCTACGTCCTCGACATCTCCGGCTCGATGCGCGGCGAGTATCTGGCGCTGGTGCGGAAGACCATCTTCGTGCTGTGGTACTACCTGGAGCGCCGCTATCCGACCAACCTGCGGCGCTACGTGGTTTTTCAAGATACCGCGGAAGAGAAAACCCGCGACGAGTTCTTCTGCGTCGAGTCCTCCGGCGGTACGCACATCTCGGCCGGGTTCGAGAAGGCGATGGAGCTGCTGGACGGGGTGACCGAGTACGACAAGTTCCTGTTCATGTTCACCGATGGGGAAACGTCCTCCGGCGATTTCGACATGGCCAAGAAGCGGTATGAGGAAGCGCTGGGGCGGTTCGATCTGGTGTGCTACGGCCATGTCAATCCGGGAGGCCGCGGCGTGGGAGGATTCTCGGAGCACGTCCAGGAGACCGCGCGTCGGCAGCGCCAGGCCACGTTCGCCAACCTGGTCGATGCCGAGGCCATCCGCGCGGCGGTGCGCGAGTTCCTGACGTTCTTCCGTCCGGAGCGGGACGCGGGGGGTCCATGGAAGAGTATCGCGAGATCATCGGGCGCATCGAGGCGCTAGCCGCCGGCCGCGGACTGTCCTTCGATCCCGTGTACTTCCGGATCACGGACAGCGATGAGATCGCGGAAGTGGCGAGCATGGGCCTGCCCAACCGGTTCATCCACTGGTACTGGGGCGGTGCCTACAAAGAGCTCGCCACCCAGCAGAGCAAGCAGGTGTTCAGCATCCTGGAGCTGGTCCTGAACACGTCTCCCTCACATGCCTTCCTGCGGCGCAGCAACACCTACCTCCAGAACGTGCTCGTGATCGCGCACGTCTACGGGCACGTGGATTTCTTCAAGAACAACCACTGGTACTGTAAGTCAAACAAAAACATGCTGAACGAGGCGGAGCTGCACGCCCGCACCATCCGCCGGTACGAGACGCAGCACGGGTCGGAGAAAGTGGAGCACCTGCTGGACTCGCTGCTGACCGTGGCCACCACGGTCAACGCCTTCGAGCGCAGCGAGGTCGAGCGCCGGCGCCGGCTGATCTACTTTCTGGAGGAGCGGGCGCCGCTGGAGGATTGGGAGCGGCATCTGCTGCAGTTGGTGCGCGAGGAAGCCGAGTACTTCGACCTCATCCAGCGCACCCACATCATCAACGAAGGCTGGGCTACGTTCGTGGAGGCCGAACTGCTGCGCGACGTGCTGGACACCCGGGCCTGGGCGGGCCTCAGCGTGCAGCTGTCCAACCGGCCGGCCCCCTACACGATCGGCTACACACTGTTCAAGCGCGTGCGCGACGAGCGCGGGTTCGAGCAGGCCCTGCAGGTCCGCAAGTTCTACGAGGACATCCGGTTCATCGATGAGGTGCTGACCCCCGATCTGGTGCGCCGGCTGGACATCTTCGTCTACGATCCGAAGGAAAAGCAGAAGAACTACGACCTGCAGGCCGTGAAGGAGATGCTGATCACCCAGAAGCTGTCCCGGGGCGAGCCCTACATCGAGGTAGAAGCGGGTGCCACCCCCCGCGAGCTGATGATGGTGCACCGGGACGAAGATCGCAAGCTTGATCCCAAGCGGGTAGGGCAGTTCCTGAAATCAGTGCACGCCCTGTGGCGCAATCCGGTGCGGCTGCGGGGGAACGGGAAGGTCTACACGTACGACCGCAAAGGACTCTCTACCACATAGTCAGCCCTCCGTCGATCACCAACGTCTGTCCCGTCACGTAGCTGGCCCGCGGCGACGCCAGGAAAACCACCGCCCGGGCGACGTCCTCTGGCTCGGCGAACCGCCCCACCGGGATCTGCGCGGTCAGTTCTTCGCGCTGCGCCACGGTGAAATCGGACGTCATCGCCGTATCGACCAGCCCGGGAGCCACGGCGTTGACGCGGACCTCCGGGGCCAGCAGCCGCGCCAGCGCTTTGGTGAGGGCGATCAGTCCGCCTTTGCTGGCCGCGTACGCGGTCGCCGTGCCGCCGACGAGTCCGCGGATGCTTGCCACGTTCACGATGGCGCCCTGCTGTCTGGCAAGCTCGGGAGCCGCGCGCTGGCTGCACAGGAAGGCGCCGGTGAGGTTGGTCGCCACGACCTCTTCCCACTCGCGCATGGTCACCTCCGCCAGCGGCGTGCGGCGCATGATCCCCGCATTGTTGACGAGGACGTCGAGCCGGCCCCATTCGTTCTGCACCTGGGAGAGCAGCGCGTCCACGTCGGTGGCTTTGGCCGCGTTCGCTTTGATGGCCATCGCCCGCCGGCCGCCCCGCCGCAGGGCGTCGACCACGTGGTCCGCCGCCCCCGGATTGCTGACGTAGCTGAGCGCGACCGCGGCCCCCTCCTGCGCGAACGCTCCCGCAATGGCGCGCCCAATGCCGCGACTCGCGCCCGTGACCAGGACGACCTTGCCGACGAAATCCATGTTGCCCTGATTGGCGCACACGGAGGAGAGTCCTATGCCAGCCGAGATAGAGAAAGCGCGGACCTGATCCGCCTTTCCCGTTCGCCGTTCGCCGTTCGCCGTTCGCGAATCTAGTGGACTGGCCCCGTGAAGTCCGAGGGCTTGACCTTCTCGAGGAACTTGCGGAACTCTTCCATCTCTTCATCCAGCGGTTTCTTCAGCACGATCGCCTGCTCGGCGACCTTGTCGGATACGAAGATCGGGGCCTCGGAGCGCAGCGCCAGCGCGATCGCATCGCTGGGCCGGGAGTCGACGATCAGGCTGTTGCCGTTGTTGGCGAGGTGAACCTCGGCGTAGTAGGTGCTGTCCTTGACGTCGGTGACGATCACGCGGACCACGTTGACGGTGAGTTCGTTCAGTACGGAGCGGAGCAGATCGTGGGTCATCGGACGCGGCGGTTTGACGCCCTGCAGTTCCATCGCGATTGCGGTGGCCTCCGCCTGCCCGATCCAGATAGGGAGCGCCATCGCCTCACCCTGATCGACCAGCAGCACCACAGGGTTCATCTGCTGGTCCAGCGCCACGCCGCGCACCTTCATGTGCACCACGGCACGTCCTCCTCTATCGTCGCCCTATTATAACAGAACCTTTTCACCAATCAACGTAAAGGGGATTCTCCCCCGTTCGCGGAAGTACGATTGCGGTTTTTTGCGCGTCTAAATCACACCCCGCGTGTGGTACGGACAGGACGTCAGTCTGGCGAGACAGGTGCACTGGTGATACGGCGCTCCATCCAGATCATGGCGGTGATCTGCGGGTTGGTCTTGCTGACGCCCGCGCTGAGTTCCGCCGCCCAATCGTATACCGTGCAGCCCGGCGACACGCTGTGGGCGATCGCGTCGCGCTTCGGCGTGCCGGTCGAGGCCCTGATCGCCGCGAACCACTTGCCCAACCCCGACGCGTTGAAGCTCGGGCTGCGGCTGGTTATTCCATCGTCCGGCACGGACCGGACCGCCGCGCCGGCGGCCGCCGCCCGTTCCGGGGATCTCACGCACATTGTGGTCGATGGAGATACGCTCTGGTCGATCGCCGCCCGCCACGATGTGTCCGTCGATGCGATCATCGCCGCCAATCGCCTGGGAAATCCGGACGCGCTGAAGCTCGGACAGAAACTGATTATTCCCGCCCGCCGCAATGCGCAGACCGCTGCACGACAGCCCGCTGCGGCGCGTCCCGCGGTTGCGCGGCCCGCTGCGGTTGCGCAGCGCTCGGTCTGGCACACCGTCGCCGGCGGCGACACCCTGTGGACGATCGCGGTACGCTACCATACGACCGTGGCCGCGGTCATCGCGGCAAATACTCTGCGGAACCCTGACGCGCTGACGCTTGGGCAGCGCCTGAAGATCCCTGTCGCCGCCTCGGTGCTGAAACCCGTGGTGAAACCGGCGGTGGCGACTCCCAAACCTGCCGCGACGCCGTCCAAACCGGCAGCGGTGGTACACGCGCCGAACGCTCCCGCGGCCGGGCCCGCTCCCGCCGCACCCACGGTGCTGCGGCAGGTCCCGCCCCTGCGGGCGCTGCCCCGTTCCGTGGTGGCGCCGGTGCGGTTGCTGCCGCGCAGCGCGATTCCGTCCCGTGGAGAACGGTGGGCCTCGGCGCTGCAGCAGGTCGCGGTGCGGGTCCTCGGCGTGCGCTACCGGTGGGGCGGAATGTCGGTGCGCGGGTTCGACTGCTCGGGGTTCGTCAACTACGTCATGAACGCGGTGGGTGTGCGCGTGCCGCGCACGACGTTTGCGATGTTCAGGTCCGGCCGGCCTGTGGCACGGAATCAGCTGCAGGTGGGCGACGTCGTGTTCTTCCAGACGGTGTGTCCGGGTCCATGCCACGCCGGGATCTACATCGGAAACAATCTGTTCATGCATTCGGGATCGGGCATCGGACGCGTCAGCATTACCTCGCTCAACTATAGCTACTACAAGGCGCGCTACCTCGGAGCCCGCAGATTCTAAAGGGCCTTCAACAGCATCTGGCATCTAGTATCTGACGTCTAGGATCGAAGTCGGCCTCCACGAAATACCGCCTTGTGACGTTGTCTCAGCTCCGTCTCAGTGTGGCCGTCGCGCTTGGCAAGATGGCGGCTTTTCTGAGCAGGACCTTCCGTTTCGGCGGCGGTACCACGATGCCCGGGCGCGTCGCGGGAGCCGTCGAGCCCGACGTGGTCCGCCGTCTCGCGGCGCAGCTGCCCGCGGGTGTTGTCATCGTTACCGGCACCAACGGCAAGACCACCACGTCCCGGCTGATCAGTCAGATCGCGCAGGCCGCCGGGCTGGTGGCCGTCCACAACCGCGCCGGCGCCAACCTGAGCGCTGGGATCGCGGCCGCACTGGTTGCCCGGGCTTCCTTGACCGGGACCACGCGTGGCGACCTCGGAATCTTCGAAGTCGACGAAGCGACCCTCCCGCTGGTCAGCGGCGCGCTCGCGCCCCGCAGCATCGTGCTGACCAATTTGTTTCGCGATCAACTGGACCGGTATGGAGAGATCGATATCGTGGCGGCTCGCTGGCGGACGGCGCTGGGATCGGTATCGCCGCAGACGACCGTCATTTTCAATGCCGACGATCCGCTCGTCGCCGATGTCGGCACCGCCCACCGAGGCCCGACGATCGCGTTCGGCATCGCCGATGCGTCGTGCGGCGTGGGCGTGGTGGAGCACGCGGCCGACGCACGCTACTGCTACCGCTGCGGCAGCCGCTACCACTACGAGGCGGTGTTCTTTGGACACATGGGCGTGTATCAGTGTGAGGGCTGCGGCTGGCGGCGGCCGGCTCCTCAGGTGTTTGCGACCGACGTCCGAATGATGGGCATTCGCGGTACGGAGTTCACGCTGCGCACCCCCGCCGGGGCGCGACCCGTCCGAACGACACTGCCCGGCGTGTACAATGTCCACAACGTGCTTGCCGCCGCCGCCGCCGGCCTTCACCTCGGCGCCGGGCTGGAGATCATTGCCCGGGAGATTGAAACGTTCGCTCCCGCATTCGGTCGCGCCGAATCGCTTCGGCTGGATGGGCACGATGCGGTGGTCCTGCTGGCCAAAAACCCCGCCGGGTTCAACGAGGTCCTCCGCACCGTCATGCGGGAGCCGGGTGAGTTGGTAGTGATGATCGCGATCAACGATCTCACCGCCGACGGCCGCGACATCTCCTGGCTGTGGGATGTGGATTTTGAAATGCTGACCCCGGCCAACGCGCCGGTGATCGTCAGCGGGCTGCGCGCGGAGGACATGGCGCTGCGGCTGCGCTACGCGGGTGTGCAGGGATCGCGCGTCTCAGTCATCGGCGCCCTGTCCGCGGCGCTCGATGCCGCCGCCGGAGCTGCCCGACCGGGTGCGCGCATTTTCATCCTGCCCACGTACACGGCGATGCTCGAACTCAGGCGGATTCTGCAGCGGCGGGGACTGGTGAAAGGATTCTGGGAGCAGTAGCGTGGGTATCGATGGGCTAGGATGACTGCGAAACGGCAGACGGTTCTGGTCACAGGGAGCAGCGGGTTTCTCGGCTATCCTGTGGCGCTGTTATGGAAGTGCGTGAACGACCCATAGACGTCGGTGCCGGAACCTGGGAAGCGGGTCCACCTGCCGACTCGCGTCCCTAATCGCCCTTCGGCTTTCCGCTTCTATCTCCCCGACCGGTTGACTAGCCGCTGTTGAGCGATGGATAATGGGGGTGACGAGTGCACAGTCATGCACTCATAGAGGGGGTGGATCTCCATGGCACTCCAGCCGATTGGGACAAAATCCCGGCCTGATGACACCTGCGACGTCTGGCACATAGACGTACGGAATGTCCGCCCGCTGCTGCGGGAGGTCAGAGATGAGGCCCGATTCGACGCGGTCACTCGGATCTTCCAGCTCCTATCTGATCCGACCCGCGTCAAACTCCTGTTTGCGCTTGCCCGGCATGAGTTGTGCGTCTGCGATCTGGCCGCGATCGTGGCTCGCAGCCGTACGGCTGTGTCTCACCAGCTGCGCTTCCTGCGCGACCTGAAACTGGTGAAGTACCGGCGGTCCGGGCGGATGGCGTACTACGCGCTCGCCGACCGGCACGTCCGCCGGCTCGTGCTCGATGGGCTCCGCCACGCGGAGGAAGACTAGCATGGATGCCCATGCACACCACGGGGAGTTCGATGGCCCCTGGTGGCGCTTCGGGCCTATGCGCACGGCACTGGCCGCCGGCGCGCTCGCCTCGCTCACGTGGGCGCTGGGCCATCTCGGCGGATGGCACACTCTCGAACCGATCGGCTATACGCTGGCCGCGATCATCGGTGGACGTCACTTTGCGCTCGAGGCAGTCGAGAGTCTGTGGCGGAAGCGCGAGGTCAGCATCGACCTCCTGATGAGCGCAGCCGCAATCGGTTCAGCCCTTCTAGGTCTGTGGGACGAAGCAGCCGTCCTCGTGTTTCTCTACGCCACGGCCGAGGCACTGGAGGAGTACGCGTACGCACGCACCCGGTCGGCGATCTGCGCCTTACTCGATCTGACACCGAAGGAAGCCCGGGTACTCCAGGGCGGTCAGGAGGTCACCGTTCCCGCGGAGCAGCTGCGGGTGGGAGACCGCCTCGTGGTCAGACCGGGTGAGGTTCTGCCCACGGACGGAGTTGTTCGCGAGGGCGCATCCAGCGTCAACGAATCCGCCGTGACGGGCGAAGCGATGCCCAAAGAGAAAGCGGTCGGAGATCTCGTGTTCGCCGGGTCGCTCAACCAGCATGGCGCGTTCGTGGTCGAAGCGACGGCGGCGTTTGCCGATAACACCCTCGCCAAGATTGTGCACATGGTCGAAGAAGCACAAGAGCAGAAGGGACAAGTCCAGCGGTTCATCGACCGCTTCGGCCGCCGGTATTCGCCCGCCGTTCTGGCCGCAGCCATATTGCTGCTGATCGTGCCACCGCTGTTTGGCCAGCCATTCATCCATTGGGCGATCCGGGCCATCGTGCTGCTGGTCGCCGCCGCGCCTTGTGCGCTGGTCATGTCCGCGCCCGTGGCGACGGCCGCGGGGATCGGGATTGCCGGCCGCCATGGCGTCCTCATCAAAGGCGGCGCTCACCTGGAGAATCTCGGCCGCGTACGGGTTGTCGCCTTTGATAAGACAGGAACGCTGACAGAGGGAAAGCCCGATGTCGCCGATGTGGTACCCATCGGGCCGATTTCGGCCGAACGCCTCCTGCAACTCGCGGCCAGCGCGGAGCAGCGCTCAGAACACATGCTGGCGCAGGCCATTGTCACGCATGCCAGGGATCAGGGTATTGCGGTTCAACCGGCTGCGGCTTTCGAGGCCCTCGTCGGGCTGGGTGCAACCGCCCGGGTCGCTGGGCACCGAATCCTCGTCGGGAACGCTGATCTGCTCCTCGCACGCGGCATCGCGATCGACCAGGGCCGGGACGTCCTGACGCGCCTGCAGGGGGAGGGGAAGACGGTCGTGGGTGTGGCCACAGACGACGCGCTGGTTGGGTTCGTGGCGCTGCAGGACCGCCTCCGCCCGCAGGCGCGGGGCACCGTTGAAGCGCTGCATCGTCTTGGGATGAAGACGGTGCTGCTGACCGGCGATCACGAGCGGACGGCCGTCGCCATCGCGCATGACGCCGGCATCCAAAGCTACTACGCAGGGTTGAAACCAGAAGAGAAGGTACAACACATTCGTCGCCTGGGGGCTGAGGTTGGTCCAGTCGCGATGGTCGGAGACGGCATCAACGATGCTCCGGCTCTGGCCGCCGCCTCCGTGGGCATCGCGATGGGCGCGGCCGGTACTGACGCGGCCATCGAAGCCGCGGATGTGGCGTTGATGGCGGACGACCTCGGCAAAGTCGTCTATGCGCTCAAGCTGGGGAAGGCCGCGCGGACCATCACGACTCAGAATATTCTGTTTTCGCTTCTGATCCTCAGTGTCCTGATTCCTGGCGCGCTAATCGGCGCGCTCACCATCGTCGTTGCCGTAGTCGCCCACGAAGTCTCGGAGTTACTGGCGGTCGCGAACGGGCTCCGGGTCGCCCGCGCCCGGATCGGCGTGGAAGCCTGAAGATTCCTCCATCTTTCTCTCTGGGTGTACGTGCTTGGAATCACCGTCATCGTCCTGGTCCTGCTATTTGTCATCCTGCACCTTACCGGCGCTGGCCTTGGGGGCCACACACCGTGATAACGATGACACCCGTCCCAGCTTTTGCGCTTACCGCGCATGTCACTTCGTCGGTCGGCTGGCTCGACGCGGCCGCTGCCTTCCTTGCTCTCGCTTTCCGCTGACCCAATTCCATCGGCCGGTGAGCACTATGGTATAGTGACCGCGATGGAGTTGCGCATCTGCCACCTCTACCCCGATCTGCTGAACCTGTACGGCGATCGCGGAAATTTGATCGCCCTCGCCGCGCGGGCGAATTGGCGGGGCATCGACGTACGCATCGATGAGCGCGGGTTGCATGATGCCTTGCCCCTCGGGCAGCACGACCTCTACTTCCTCGGCGGCGGGGAAGACCGGCAGCAGCGTCTGGCCGCGGACGATCTGCGAACATCCAAGGGCGAGGCGCTGCGCGATGCCGCCGGCCGGGACGCGGTGGTGCTGGCGGTCTGCGGCGGCTATCAGTTGCTCGGTCACTACTACCGGCCCGCGGACGGTGAAGACCTGGTCGGCCTGGGGCTGCTGGATCTAACGACAGAGCATCCCGGCCCCGCCGCCGCGCGGTTGATCGGCAACATCGTGATCCGCTCCGATCTGCTCGGCGGCGCGACGCTGGTGGGCTTCGAAAACCACGGCGGCCGTACACACCTTGGAGCGGGCGTGCAGGCATTGGGCCGCGTCGTGGCCGGGCACGGCAACAACGGCGAGGACCAGACCGAAGGGGCTGTGGTCCGAAACGTCATCGGCACCTACCTGCACGGGCCGCTGCTGCCAAAGAATCCGGCGCTGACCGACCACCTGATCCGTGCCGCGCTGCGATCGCGCTACGGAGAGATCACGCTCGCCCCGCTGCCCGACGCGGTGGAGTCCACGGCCCACGACGCCGCGGTGGCGCGGGCGATACGCCGGTGACGCCGCCGGATCCTGCGGCTCCGGCCGTGCAGGTGAGGGACGCGGTCCGCCCGCCTTCGGTGCGGGGGATGGTCCTGCGTATCTCGCTCGTCCTCGGACTCGCCGAGCTCGGGTTTGCGACCGTGATTCCCTTACTGCCGCTGCATCTGACCGAGCGGCTGGGTGCGAGCGTCAAACTCGTCGGCCTGGTCGTCGCCACGTTCGCCCTTGTCGAAACGCTGGCCAAGACGGCGTGGGGATCGATCGCCGATCGGGTGGGCCGCCGCCCGCTGATCATCATCGGGCTGCTGCTGGCCAGCATCGCCCCGATGGTGATGTCATTCCTCCGCATTCCGGCGTTGTTCGTTCCGCTGCGATTAATCGACGGGTCGGGGTCGTCGGCGCTGTGGCCGGCCTCGGCGGCGGCCATCGCCGACACTTCGCCGGTGGGGCAGCGCGCGACGGCCATGGGCACCCTGAACTCGTTCTTCCTGGCCGGACTGGCACTGGGCCCGTCGGCGGGTCTCCTGGTGGTCGGCTTCACCGGTTCCTATAAGATCGGCTTTTACCTGGCGAGTGCGATCCTGGTTTCGGCCGCGATCCTCGCGGCGGTGCTGCTGCGCGGCATCGATGACGTCCGGCATCGCCCCCTGCCCGCCGATACGCTGGTGGGCTACCATGTCGTGGGGCCCGATCCCCATCTCAGCGACGTGGTCAAGGGCGCGCGGATCTCCCCGACGCTACTGGCCATGCTGGTCGTGGCCTTCGTGCAGATGTTCGGGGTCGGCGTGCTGGCGCCGATCCTGGTCATCTACGCGAAACGGGTGATCGGTCTGCCGGAGGAACTCATCGGCACGCTGTTCCTCGTGACGGTGCTCGCCGTGGCCGCGGCCTCGGTGCCCGCGGGACGGATTGCCGACCGGTGGGGCAAGGTGCCCGCGGTGGTCGTGGGCATGGTGGCGGCGACGGCCGGGATGTGGCTGCTGCCACTCACCTCGCGGTTGGGGTTGTTGGGCGTCGCGGCGCTCCTGGTGGGCGCGGGGTACGCGCTGTCATCGCCGGCGTGGCACGCCCTGGTCAGCGAACTGGCCCCCCGTGGACGCGTGGGACTCGCGATGGGCGCGGCGCAGACGGCCGAGGGCATCGGCCTGGTGCTGGGTCCGCTGTTGGGCGGTGTGCTGTGGGATGAGGTCAGTGAGCGCGCGCCGTTTGTGGCGACGGCGATCGTGCTGACCGTGGGCACGGCTATCCTGCTGGTGGCAATTCGGCGGGTGGCACGGGAAGTCGGCGCACTACCACGATCCCACTGAGCACGGCGGCTCCGCCGATCGCCTGCAGCAGGTCCAGCCGTTCCCGCAGCAGCACGTAGCCGAGCACCGCCGCGACCACGGGTTCCAGCGTCGCCACCAGACTCGCTCGCCCCGCCTCCACCTCCCGCAGCCCGCTGAGGTAGAGGAACTGCGCCAGCAGTGTGGTGACCAGCCCCAGATAGACCACCATCGGCCAGCCGGCGCGCAGCGCGGCCGCGTCGAACTGTCCTGTCGCATAGGTCATCGCTCCGAGAAACACACTGCCGATCCCCAGGGCATAGGTCAGGGTGGTCTGCGGCGGATACCGGCGCAGCGCGGTTTTGCCGAAGATGCTGTACAGGGCATAGGTGAAGCCCGAGGCGAGACCGGCGAGGGTTCCCGGCAAGGTCGGCCGCAGCGCAGCGAAATCATAGCCACGTACCACCAGCACACAGCCCGCAAACGCCAGCGCCACCGCGGCGAGCTTCGGCGGGGTGAGCGGTTCGCCGAATATCGGCCGCGAGAGGATCAGCACCCAGGCGGGCGCCGTGTACAGCAGGATGGCCGCGGTCGCGACCGTCGTCTTGCTGATCGCAAACAGATAGACGTAGAAGAAGATGGCGATGCTGATGAGGCCGAAGAGCCCAAACAGCAGCACATCGCCGCGCCGGATCCGCAGCCGCGTCGGGTCCGTCAGCGACGTCGCCGCCGCGACCACGACGAAGGCGATGGTGGCCCGATAGAACGCGACCGCCAGCGGTGTCAGTCCCGCGTCAAACGCGAACCGGCCGGCCACACCCAGACTTCCCCACAGCGCCGCCGCCAGGGAAATCTGCAGGATCCCCCGGGCATGCGCGGCGTCAGCGGATGGGAGATTCGGTTTCTTCAATGAAGAGTTCGTTCCGGCGGATGAAACTGTTCAGCAGCAGGCGCAGGTACGGGCTCTGGTACTGGCTGCGGTAGGCGTGCATCGCGGCCGTCTTCGCATTGATCTGGGCACGCGTCAGATCAAAC
Source organism: bacterium (assembly GCA_036505015.1). GTDB lineage: Bacteria > Sysuimicrobiota > Sysuimicrobiia > Sysuimicrobiales > Kaftiobacteriaceae > DASXUC01. The sequence continues at coordinate 11,964 of DASXUC010000099.1, forward strand.
GTCACCCAGCGTCCCTCGGCATGGACCCGCGGAGGGACAAGGGCGGAGCGGGGGGAGAACCGCAGCGGTCGGGGGTAGTCCGCGGCGTGGATGACGAAGGTGAAGCGCCGGGGCCGCAGGGCGGCAGCGCGCTGCGCGAGGTCATCCAGCACCATGGTCACGAAGGCATTGACCGCCTGGTGGTCGGCGTGTTCGTCGAGATCCGAATGGAAGAGTACCATGGTCGGCCGCATCGTTTCCACGATGTCGGCCAGCACTCGGTGCAGATCTTCGCCGGAGTAGGTGATGTCCCGGCGATAGGCACCCGCGTACGGCGGGTTGGACGCCCGGGTGAACGGGGACGTGTAGGGGTCGGTTCGCACCCAGTGTGCTTCCAGTAGCTCGTTGAGGCCTCGATCCGGGAAGCCCAGAAAGACGATCTGACTGCGCGCGAGCCCCAGGCGTTCCAGCGCCGCGATAGATTCCTGCTGGCGGACTTCGCCCTCGCGGATGAACTCCCGCGGCCCGGGACGCACCCGCCGGCTGAGGACCGCCGCGGAGAACTTGTTGCCGTCCCCGTTGGTCACGACGACGACCCGGATCGTACTGCCCGCGGCGATCGCGCTGCCGAGAAATCCGCCGGCGGCGATCAGTTCGTCATCGTTGTGGGCTACCACCAGCAGGATGCGATCGGCCGGCGTGGGGCGCGGCATCGCGCCCATGTGCCCGGCAAACGTATTGGGGATGAACAGTCCGGCAAGTCCGTAGGCCATGAGAAAGATCACCAGTCCGGTTGCGCCCCCCCGCCAGCCGAACAGCCGGCGGGGCCGCGTCTTGCGGCTTACGATGTGATCGCGGGTCGCCTGCAGCTTGAACCGGTAGCCGCGGACGAGCCCGTATTTCTTCTGCTTGGGCCGGTGCGACAGGCCTTCGAGGTGGACCGATCGCACCCGCCACTTCTGCCGGCGGGCCGCCCTCGACAGCGTGTGCTCGAGCGCGAAACCGCGGTGCCGCAGATCGGGCGCGCGCAGCAGCTGGGCCCTGGACAGCGCGCGCTGGCCCGCGAGGTACGGCGCCATCGCCTGCAGCAGGTCTTCGCCCAGCAGGCCGACCACCATGTCGGCTTCTTTCCGCAGCACGGGCTGCAACAGCGTGTCGATGTGGGCGGGCTCCAGGCCGATCAGGTCGGCATCGAGGAACACGATTGCATCGCCCTGGGCGAGATCGACCCCCGCCATCACGGCGCCGCCTTTGCCGACGGTCTTGGAGAGTTCGATCACCAGATCGGCGCCCGCGCGGCGGGCCGCCCCGGCGGTGTCATCGCGCGAGCCGTCGGAGACGACGATGACCTCATCGACGGCCGGCGTTCGCTTCGCCGCGGCCACCACGGCGCCCACCGTCGGCGCCTCATCCAAGGCCGGAATGATGACCGAGACCTTCACGCAGCCGCCTCCATCGTCTTCCTCGCGAGCACATACAGCCCGTCGCCCGCGTGATCCCATACGACCGCGGCGCATCCCGCCTCCCGCAGTTTGTCGGACAGGCGGGCGACCGCCCAGGCCGGGAGCCCCGCGCCGCTGGAAAATCCTAGTACGACTGCGCCCCCGGCACCGACCACACGCGCCACTTCGCGGACGGGCGGCGGGGCATTGTGCACGATCGCAAGATCAAATGCGCCCGAGCGAAACGGCAGCTGGCTGCTGTCGCACCGGATCAGCGCCGCCGGGCTTCCGCGCGTCTGCGCTTGCTGCAGCATGTCGCTGGAGAGGTCGCAGCCTACCACGATTGCCGACGGGAAGATCTCTTTGGCCCGGGAGGCGGCGAACCCGGTTCCCGTGCCCACGTCCAGGATCCGTCTGGGCGCAGGGCCGAGACGCCGGAGCGCCGCGTCCAGCGCGGCGCCGTAGACCGCGTGGCCGGCGATCGTCCGGCCGTATTGCGGCGCCAGCTTCCGGTAACGCCGCTGTGCCCACCAGCGGATCGCAGACCGCGGGGGAAACGACTCCCAGATCGCGGTGAGGACGTAGGCAAGGTCGGCGACATACCCTGTGACCATACTGGCACTCCTGCTCAGCCCGCGGATCGGTGCTCCAAACGGTTCCATGCGCCGCGGGGACTTCCTGTTTGGAGGTTCGGCCCGCCGGGCGTTGGGAAAAACCCGACGGGAAGGGGGGAGGCATCGTGAAGGACAACGAGTTGGAGAACTACCGCAAGCTCCTTGATGAACACCTCGGAGGGCTTGGCCGCGATGACATTGCAATCGGCGAGCTGAGTGAGTCGGAGCCCGGACAGCTTCGCGTGCAGTTCGTGCGCGGCACGCTGCACCATGAGGCCATCATTCCGGTGGACAGTCTCAAAGACCGCGAGCTGGCGCGGCAGACGTTGAACGAAGCATTCAGAAAGCTCAGCAAGGCTGTCGAACGGCAGCACATCGAGGAGGCCAGCAAATCCGGGTAGCCTGGCTACCTGCTGCGATGCTCCCTACCTAACAGCCTGCCGAGTTGTCATACGCCGTCTCCTTACGGTCGTGAAGAGGAGCCAGCAGGTGGCATCAGTCAAACGTGAAGTCACAAAGCCAGAACAGGCGGTCATACGTTGGCTGCTTGATTCGGACCCTTCGATTCGATGGCAGGTCAAGCGTGACCTCACAGGGGAGCCCCGAGAGGTTGTCGCTGCCGAGCGGTCTCGTGTCGCTGTCGAAGGCTGGGGCGCCCGGTTGCTCAGCCTCCAGGAACCTGATGGGAACTGGGGTGGTGGCCCATGGGTGTTTCAGAGCTGGGCCTCCACCATGGAAACCCTGATGCTGCTGAGGGAACTGGGGCTGGACCCGGCCAGCCCGCAAGCCCGCAAGGCGATTGGCTTGGTCCGTGACAAGAGCGACTGGGGGCCGTACCACGGTCATTCGCCCTTCTTCGAGGGCGAGGTTGAACCCTGTATCAACGGCAGGGTCCTCGCCTGCGGCTCGTACTTCGGCGAGGCAAGCGACCGGCTGGTCGACCGGCTTCTCAGCGAACAGTTACAGGATGGCGGCTGGAACTGCGAAGCTCCACCGAGCACGCGGTCCTCCTTCAATTCGACCATCTGCGTCCTGGAAGGACTGCTGGAATACGAGAAGGCGAAGGGCGCCACCAGCGCAGTAAAGGATTCTCGCCTCCGAGGCCAAGAGTATCTGCTGGAACGGAAGCTGTTGAGGTCCCTGTCAACCGGAAAAGTGATCGATCGCGACCGGAAGAGTGATCGCGACTGGAGAGAGTTCTCGTTTCCAACTCGCTGGCACTACGACGTCCTGTGGGGCTTGGACTACTTGCGGAAAGCCGGGGCCGGTCCCGATGAACGAGCGGCTGAGGCCATCGACCTTGTGACCGGGAAGCACCAGAACGGACGATGGCCGCTCGATGAACCCCACGCCGGCAAGGTCCACTTCGACATGGAGGGTGGGAGAGGAACGGCGAGCCGCTGGAACACACTCCGTGCTCTACGTGTGTTGGACTGGTTTTCAGCACAAGGCTGACGAGACTGGGTAGTGGGTCAGTTTGAACCGCCGCTCGGTTTTCGGCGAGGCTGGTGGAGGGCCGCTCCGCTCTCTGGGCGGCTCACCCGCCGAGCGTAGCGCTCGGGTTCGCCCTGCCACGATCGGCTGGGCTCACCCGGCCTGCACGACGGCCGGGCACGCTGCTCCGGGCCCCCCCGCACTACCGCGCGCTCGATCCTGCGCCGTGCTCCCTGCGTGACGCTGCATGCGGGGCCCCGCCCTGCGCGACGCGGCCCTCGCGCACGGCGGCGACAGCTCGCCGCCACGTCGCTCCGCGGCCCTCCACCAGCCCACGGGAGGGGACGCGCCGATACTGAGGACAGATCGGAGGGCCTGGCGGCGGGCGAGTGGGGCGGCCCCCGAGCGAGATTGGCGGGCGGCAACCACCTCGCAGGCCGTGAAGAAAGCGGACCAACGCAGTCGGGCAGCGGAGACAGCGGAAGAGGTAGTAGTCATCGTGTCGTGCTTGGCAGGCGAGAGTGTGAGGAAGCGTGAGGCCTGCAGTCAATCCGAGCCGCCCGACTCGGAGCGAGGGGCCGCCCCCGAGACAAACCGCCGCCCCCGGCCATTCAAATTGACCCACCACCCGAGACTGACTGGGTTCCTTTGCCCAATGCACATGGGATCGCTATAATTGATTGGCCGCGGCCCCATCGTCTAGCCCGGTCTAGGACATGGCCCTCTCAAGGCCAAGACGCGGGTTCGAATCCCGCTGGGGCTACCAGAAGAGGAGGAGATCAGAGATGGACCCTGTCGTGCACTTTGAAATGCCGTATCAGGACAAGACCCGGATGGCCGACTTCTACGCGAAGGCGTTTGGCTGGCAGCCCCGTATGCTCGGTCCTGAAATGGGAAGTTACGTGGTTGTCACCACGACCGAATCCGACGAAAGCGGCCCCAAGAAGCCCGGCGCAATCAACGGCGGCTTTTTCGAGAAGACAAAGGAAACACAATACCCCTCGGTCGTCATTTCGGTGGGCGATATCAGGCAGGCGATGAACCGGGTGGAACAGGCGGGCGGCAAAGTGCTGGGTGGGCAGACCCCCGGACAGCCCGATGACGTCCCCGGTGTCGGGCTCTACGTCGCAATTGTGGACACCGAGGGCAATAGGGTCGGCATGCTGCAACCGGCACCGCGAGGGGCCGGCTAGTCTCCATGCAGTTCCCTGAGCCGCGCCGATAGCCGCAGCATCAGCTGGACCCGCTCCACTTCGCGCAGCCAGTCCGCGACGATCTCGTCCATGTAGTCCTCCCCCGGCGGAATGATCCCGGTCGGACAGGCCGGCCCGAGGCGTTCCGCCGCCATCTTGCGGTACGTGGCCAGCGTCCGCTCGCCGTAGCGGGCGCACTCGAAGAAGTCCTCGCTCAGGAAGACGACCACAGGGACGCGGTGGCCGTTGTTGATCGCCAGCGCGTCGCGCAGTTCGGGATTGTCGTCGCGGTCGATGAACCGCAGGTCGATGACGGGCGATTCCTCGGCAATTCGCTGCAGGATCGGACACTCGCGTACGCAGTCACCGCACCACGTCCCCGATAGGCAGAGGAGATTCATCTGGCGCGGAAACCCTGCCAGCATTTCGCGTTGGGCTCCGGTGAACTGCACGGTGTCGTACACGCGCTGCCACCGCGCCCGATGTTCCTCGGTGCCGTACCGCGTGAGGAACTCCAAGTAGGGAAGCGCCTTTTCGTGCTGCTCTCGCCAGTTCACCATGATCACTCTAGCCGATTCTCAGTGTTCCTTTTCCCCTCGTTCCCTCGTTCCCTTGTTCCCGTAGTAAGATGGGGTTTGATGATTTCCGAATCTGAGGCGACCAAGAAGTTGGGACAAGCGATCGGCCGCGTGGACGCGCGGCTCGTCCTGGACCGTCCTTCGGTCCGCTATATGGCCGATCCATTTGCCGGGGTGGAATACGGTCTGCGGCTGGGCAGCGCCGGCGCCCTGCTGTTCATGCCCGAGGCCGATCTGGTGGCGCCCGACTGGGAAAGCCGCCTCTTCAAGCGTCTGGAATCCGCCAAACGCTACCTCGAAACGTTTCCGCAGGAGCGCCCGGCACGTCGTTGATCCCGCGATCCCGCGATCCCATTCGACTCGCCCGCAGATGGGCTCGCTCATGGCCTGGAGCGGCTGTCGAATGGCCTGAGCGAACGAAGTGAGTCGAGCGGCCGCGATCCCGCGAGTCGATCTGAACTGTGACATGGGCGAGGGGTCGGCCGCAGACGCCGACTTGATGCCCCTGATTACCTCTGCGAGCATCGCCTGCGGGGGGCATGCCGGCGACGAAGGCACGATGCGGCGTACGGTTCAACTCGCGGTTGCGCACGGTGTTGACGTCGGCGCTCACCCATCCTATCCCGACCGCGCCGGGTTTGGGCGGCGCGCGATCTCGATGACGGCGTCGCAGGTGCGCCGCGAGGCCGAAGCCCAGATCCGCGCGCTGCAGTCGGTTGCCGCGGCAGCGGGAACGTCGCTTCAGCACGTTAAACCGCACGGCGCTCTCTACAATCAGGCAGCGTCAGACCGCGAACTTGCCGCCGCGATCGGCGAAGCCGTGCTGCAACTCGACCCTTCGTTGATCATGGTTGTCCTCGCCGGATCAACAGAGGTCACGGTGCTGCGTCAGATGGGGCTGCGGGTGGCCCAGGAGGCCTTCATCGACCGCGCGTACATGCCCGACGGCTCGCTGGTTGCGCGCGAGAATGCTGCCGCCTTGATTGCCGACTGGGAACTGGCGGCACACCGCGCCGTCCGCCTGGTCCGCGACCGCTTGCTGACCGCGATCGACGGCACCACACTCGAGATCCACGCCGACACCCTGTGTATCCACAGCGATACGCCCGGATCGGTGGCACTTGCCCACGCCGTCCGCGCCGCCCTGCTCGAAGCCGGAGTCGTCATCGCCCCGCTGCGGGCCGTTTTGCCGAGGCCCGTTTCCTGATGCCCGCCTACCTCTCGCGCGCGGCCGGGTTCATCGAGGAGAACGGCGACGACCTGGAGCGGGCGCGGCTCGCCGGTCTGCTCGGTCGGTTCCCGCCCGAAGCGCGTACCCTGCGCGCGTTGACCGCACGCCAGCACGAAGACGGGGGGTTTCCCTATGGCATGATCCCCGGCCGCCCGTCGTCGGTGACGGCGACGGCGCGGGGCCTGCGTTGGATGGAAGATCTGCGTATCCTCTCGTCGGGCAACGGAGGGCGCGCCGCATCGTTTCTGCTCATGGTGCAGCGCCCGGATGGAGCGTGGGATGAATCTCCCGCGGTGATCAAATTTGACCCGCCGGCATGGATCCGCCCGGGCACGTCGTTCGCCCGCAGATACTGCACCGGCGTTGCCGCACTCGCGCTGGCCCGTGCGCTGGGGCCGTCCTCGGACCCCGTCGTGCTTGCCGCGGGTTTCCTGCGCAGCCATCCCGACGGCGCGGTCCCCGCGGAGGAACTGGCCGAGACCGCGGCGATCGTGACTGCGCTGCTGACCATCGCCGAAGGCCGCAGTTCGTCCGTCGCCGCGGATGGGGCGGAGGCGCTGAGCCGCGTCCCCGCGGACCTGTGGACCCCCGACCGCCTGGCCGCGGCGCTCCATGCGTTTCACACCGCCGGCTTTGGCGCCGACGATCCGATGGTTTCGTGGGCCATCCGGCGCCTGCTCGACATCCAGCTCCCCGACGGGGGCTGGCGCAGCGCGCTGGGATCCGACCACGATGCCGAGGTCTCGCTGGACGCGCTGTCCGTCCTCTTCGCCTTCGGAATCCCATCAGGGAAGCAGTAGGCAGCAAGCAGTAGGCAGTATAGAGTACAAAAGTGAGCCCACGACTGCGGTCGTACATCATGCGGCACCGCCGGGCGTACCTGCTCGGCTTCTTCCTCAGCGTCGTCGCCTCGGTGCTGCTGATGCTCGACCCGCTGATCCTGCGCAAGGCCGTCGATGCGATCACCCGGGGCACGGACTCCCGGACCCTGGTCAGCTACGCGCTGATGCTGGTCGGTCTGAACCTCGGCGTGTGGGTCTTGCGCTACTTCTGGCGGCTGAACATCCTCGGGGCGTCGCGGGAGATCGAGTACGAGATCCGCAACGATTTCTTCGCGCACCTGCAGCGCATGCACCAGGCCTACTTTCAGCACACCCGCACCGGGGACCTGATGACCCGGGCGGTCTCCGATCTGAACACGGTGCAGCGGTTCGTCGGCCCGGGGATCATGCACTTCTTCAGCACGATCATCACCGCGGCCACCGCCGTGGGGTTCATGCTGGCGATCAACGTGCCGCTGACGCTGTACCTGGTGATCATCCTCCCGATGGTGAGCCTCACGTTCATCATCCTCGGCCCGATGATCCACCGCCGCTATGAGTCCGTGCAGGATCAGTTCAGCACGGTCTCGGCCAAAGCGCAGGAAAACTTCTCCGGCATCCGGGTGGTGAAGGGATTCGCGCAGGAGCCGTACGAGACCGAGCAGTTCGCGGATCTCAACCGCGAGTACATGCGCCGGAATCTCGCCGTGATCCGCCCGGACGGCGCCCTGTGGCCGTTGATGATGTTCTTCCTGGGGCTGGCGTCCGTGGTGCTGTTGTGGCAAGGCGGGGACGCCGTGATTGCGAAGCGGATCACGCTGGGGCAGTTCGTGCAGTTCAACGGCTACGTGGCGCTGCTGTCCTGGCCGATGGTTGCGCTGGGTTGGGTCGTGAATCTGATGCAGCGCGGCCGCGCCTCGATGAAGCGGCTGGACGAGGTCTTCGCTCAGCGGCCGCGCATCGCCGACGCGCCCGACGCCCGGCCGGTGCGCGACACCCGCGGGGACATCGAATTCCGCGGCGTGACGTTTGCCTACGATGGGACTGCGGTGCTGCACGACGTAAACCTGAAGATTCCCGCCGGCTCCACGCTGGCCATCGTCGGTCCCCTTGGAGCGGGCAAGAGCACGCTGGTGAATCTGATCCCCCGGCTGTTCGAGGCGACCGACGGCCAGGTGCTGATCGACGGCATCGACGTCCGGCGGCTGCAGCTGGACGATCTACGCCGGCAGGTCGGTTTCGTGCCCCAGGAAACGTTCCTGTTCTCAGAGACGCTGCGCGAGAATATCGGCTACGGGCTGGAGCAGGTCGACGAGGCGCGGGTCCGCGACGCGTCCGCCGTGGCGCGCCTGGCCGGCGACGTGGCCGACTTCCCGCACGGCTACGATACGATCGTCGGGGAACGTGGGGTGACCCTGTCGGGCGGGCAGAAGCAGCGCACCGCCATCGCCCGGGCCGTCGCGCGCAACCCGCGCATCCTGATCCTCGATGACGCGCTGAGCAGCGTGGACACCAATACCGAAGAGGCAATCCTCAGCCGGCTGCGGGACGTGATGGCCACGCGCACTTCGATCCTCATTTCCCACCGGGTGAGCACGGTACGGCACGCGGATCAGATCGTGGTGATGTCGGACGGCCGGATTGTCGAGCGCGGGACCCATGGCGAGCTGCTGGCCCACCAGGGCCTGTACGCCGACCTCTATCGGAAGCAGTTGCTGGAAGAAGAACTGGAAGAAGCATGAGCACGCACTTTCAGGAAGACGAAATTCTCGGCAAAGCCTACGATGCGCGGTTGATGCGCCGGCTGCTGACCTACCTGCGTCCCTACCGCCCGGCGGTGGTGATCTCCATTGCGTTGTTGCTGGTGGCGGCCGTCGCGGACCTGGCCGGACCGTACTTCGTGAAGGTGGCGATCGACCGCTACGTGAGCGGCGGCGACATGAGTGGGCTGGCGCGGATTTCCGCGCTGTTCCTGCTCACCCTGATCGCCGGGGCGGGGATTCGCTACGCGCAGAATTACATCACGCAGATCGTCGGACAGAAGGTGATGTACGACCTGCGGATGCAGATGTTCGCGCACCTGCAGGGTCTATCGGTGTCGTTCTTCTCGCACAATCCGGTCGGACGGCTGATGACGCGCATCACCAACGACGTGGACACCCTCTATGAGATGGTGACTTCGGGCGTGGTCACGGTGTTCGGCGACGTGTTCATGCTCGTCGGTATCATCATCGCCATGGTCCTGCTGGACTGGCGCCTGGCGCTCGTGGTGTTTACCGTACTGCCGGCGCTGGTCGCGATGACGGGGTGGTTCCAGCAGCGGTCGCGCGAGTCGTACCGCGCCGTGCGCATCCGCATCGCCCGGATCAATGCCTACCTGAACGAGAACATCATGGGCATGCCGATCGCCCAGCTGTTTAACCGGCAGCCGCGCAACTTCGAGAAATTCGACGACCTGAACCGCGACCATCTGGATTCCAACCTCACGGCGATCCGCTACTTCGCCCTGTTCTTTCCGTCCGTGGGCTTCATCTCCGCGGTGGGAATCGCGCTGCTGATCTGGTACGGGGGCGGGCAGGTCGTCAGGCAGGTTGTCACCCTCGGCGTGCTGGTGGCGGCCATCCAGTACACGGAGCGGTTCTTCCGGCCGATCCAGGACCTGGCCGAAAAGTACAACATCCTCCAGGCGGCGATGGCCAGTTCGGAGCGTATCTTCCGCGTCCTCGACGAGCCGGTGACGATCCAGGATCCGCCCGACCCGGTGCCGCTGCCGCGGGTCCGCGGCGAGATCGAGTTCAAAGACGTCTGGTTCGCATATCCCTCGTCCACCGAGGACACGCCGGCCGCGCCCAAGGCAGAGCGGCGGGTTGCCCGCGATGGGGAGCCGCCGCTGCCGGCGGGCAGCGACGAGTGGGTACTGAAGAGCGTCTCGTTTCACATCGCGGCGGGCGAGAGCGTAGCATTCGTCGGGCACACCGGCGCGGGCAAGACCTCGATCATCAACCTGCTGATGCGGTTCTACGATCCCCAGCGGGGCCAGGTGCTGGTCGATGGGATCGACGTGCGCGCGTACGCGCAGCGGGATCTGCGCCGGCACATCGGGCTCGTGCTGCAGGACGTGTTCTTGTTCTCGGGAACGATCGCGTCAAACATCCGGCTCGGCAACCTGGACATCTCTGACGAGGAAATCCGCCAAGCCGCCGAGTTCGTCAACGCGCACCGTTTCATCGACCGCATGCCCAAGGGGTTCGCCAGTGACGTCGTGGAGCGCGGCACCACGCTGTCCGCCGGCCAGCGGCAGCTCATCGCGTTTGCCCGGGCCATCTCGCACAATCCGGAGATCCTGCTGGTGCTCGATGAAGCCACCAGCAGCGTGGACACGGAGACGGAAATCCTCATTCAGGACGCGCTGGGCCGGGTGATGCAGGGGCGGACGTCGATCATCATCGCGCACCGGCTGTCCACCATCCAGAACGCGAATCGCATCCTTGTGCTGCACAAGGGCCGCATCGTGGAAGAAGGGACGCACCGCGATCTGCTCGGCCGCGGCGGGATCTACAGCAAGCTCTATCAGCTGCAGTATCGGGACCAGGAAGTGCGAATATCGCGATGAGAGAGGCGCACATCCTCAACGACGTCCGTAAGGCGGTCCTCGGCGCGGCCGACACACGCCGGGGACTCATCGCATACTCGAAGATGGAAGCGATGGAGATGGACCGCCGCGCACGGTCGCTGGAGCGCGACGCGCTGGAACAAGTCAGGGCGGCGCTGCCGCCGATGCCCGCGCTGCCGCTGCTCCACCAGATCCACCTGCGCCTGCAGCGGATGGATGAGCGGCTGGACGAGCTGAGCTCACGAGAGGGTATCGCGGAGATCTCCCGCACCCTGGAAAACGACGACATCGTCTGGCGGACGTTCGAGGACGTGCTGGAACTGCTGGAGGGCAGTGCTTAGCGCCGCTTCTTACCGCCGCCGCGCTTGGCTTCGGTGTTGCGCTTCAGGTCGAGCAGGCGTTCCTCGCTTTCCTTCATGAACGTCTTCAGCTTCTCTTCGAACGATTTCTTCTCGCGGGCGCGGGCGACGCGTTCCTCCGAGGACAGCGCCTGCTTGACGGAGAGATCCAGTTTGCCTTTGTCGTTTAAACCGAGGACTTTGACTTTGACCGTTTCCTGCTCTTTGAGGTAATCCCGGACATCCTTGACGTAGACATCCGCGATCTCGGAGATGTGGACGAGGCCGTTCTTACCGTCGGGGAGTTCAACGAACGCGCCGTAATTGGTGATCTTCACGACCCGGGCTTCGAGGATCGCGCCTACATCAAGACTCATCAAAGCTGGTACCCGTCCCCAACCCGCCTCCTGGGAATATGCAGGCCAATTCTAAGGCCGCCAACTCAGCGGTGTCAATTAGCCCGAAAGACGCAAAATGCGTCCCTGGCAGACGCGCTTTGGTCAGCGGGTCAGCCAGCGGGTGACGATGCGCAGCGCCTGGGAAAGCCAGGACGGACGGGCGCGTGGCGGCGGGGCGGGGGCGGGTATCTTGGGCGGGGGCTGCACGATCAACACTGAGATTTCTCCGGGTTTGACTAATCCGAGCTGCTCGCGGGCGATCTTTTCGATGTACTCGGGGGTGTAGAGCGCGCGGATCTCCTCGCGCAGCACCGCCGTTTCCTGCTGCAGGGACTGCCGCACGCGAAGCAGGCGGTCCGCTTCCCGCTGCAGGCGGTAGAGTTCAAGGAACGTCGTGGCAAATGCGACCACGCAGACGACCAGGATGCCGATCACACCCAGACCGATGAACCAGCGTGGAATGGTCCTGCGGGGCCGCCGGTGGACCCGGCGCGACTGCAGCCGTGCCGACACGCTGCTCAATGAGGCGCTCCCGATGCTGCCGCGATGAAAAGTCCGACCGCTGCTGCGACCTAACCGAATTGTCTTCTTACCCCTTTATCCCTTTATCCCTTTATCCCGTAGTTTTGTGTACGGCGCCCAACCCGCGTAGCGCGCCGCGGCTCCCAGGTCCTCTTCGATGCGCAGGAGCTGGTTGTATTTTGCCAGACGCTCAGACCGCGCCGGGGCGCCCGCCTTGATCTGGCCCGCGCCGGTGGCCACCGCGAGGTCGGCAATCGTCGTGTCCTCCGTCTCCCCGGAACGGTGGGAGATGACGACCCCGTAGCCCGCCTGCTGCGCCGCCCGCACCGCATCCAGCGTCTCGGTCAGCGTGCCGACCTGGTTGACCTTGATCAGGATCGCGTTCGCGATCTGCGTGGCGATCCCGCGATGCAGCCGTTCGATGTTGGTCACGAACAGATCGTCGCCGACGAGCTGCACGGTTTTCCCCAGCGTGTCCGTCAGAATCCGCCAACCCTCCCAGTCGTCTTCTGCCATGCCGTCTTCGACGGAGATGACCGCGTAGTCCGTGCAGAGCCGGACGTAGTTCGTGACAAGTTCTTCCCGCGTCCACTTCGCGCCCTCGCCGGGAAATTCGTACGAGCCTTGCCGGTACAGCTCGGTCGCGGCGGGATCGAGGGCAATCGCCAGATCCTCGCCGATCTGGTACCCGGCCGCATCGATCGCCGCCTGCAGCAGATCGAGGGCTTCCCGGGTGGACGCAATCTGCGGCGCAAATCCGCCCTCGTCGCCCACGTTGGTCTGCATGCCTGACCCGCGCAGCAGGAGCTTCAGCTGGTGGTAGGTCTCCACGGCCATGCGCAGGGCGTCGGCGAAGGTACGGGCCCCTCCGGGGACGAGCATGAATTCCTGCACGTCGAGCGGGTTGTCGGCGTGGGCCCCGCCGTTGAGGACGTTCAGCATCGGAACGGGAAGGAGGTGGGCGTCGGGGCCGCCGAGGTACCGGTAGAGGGGTACGCCCTGCGACGCCGCGGCCGCCCGCGCCACGGCCAGTGAGGTGGCGAGAATGGCGTTTGCGCCCAGGCGCGATTTCGCCGGCGTGCCGTCCAGCTCGATGAGCAGGCGGTCGATCGCGCCCTGGTCGAACGGATCGCGGCCGGCAACGGCGGCGCCGATCGCCCAGTTCACGTGGCCCACTGCGCTGCGCACCCCGCGTCCCATGTACCGCGCCCGATCGCCGTCCCGCAGCTCCAGCGCCTCATGGGTGCCGGTCGATGCACCCGAAGGGACCGCGGCGCGCCCGGACGTCCCATCGCTGAGGGCGACGTCGACTTCGACCGTGGGGTTGCCGCGGGAGTCGAGGATCTCCCGAGCGTGCACCGATGCGATGCGAGTGGTCATGCGCCGGCGAAGTCCTCGACGTCGAGTCGCGCCAGGACCTCGACGTACTCGGCCGACGGCGAGGCCCGCTCGGGCACGCTGAGTACCTTCGCCACGACCCGCCGTCCGCCGAAGGCGACGGTGATAACGTCGTCGGGCCGCACCGCCGCCGCGGCCTTGGCCGGCGTTCCGTTGATGCGGACCCGCCCCGCCTCGCACAGCGTCCCCGCGACGGAGCGTCGCTTCACGAGGCGGCTTACCTGGAGGAACTTATCCAATCTCACGTTGCGAACAGTTCGCTGTTCCCCGTTCGCTGTTCCCGCAGTTATTGGGTGGGTTGGTTGTATCGCTTGATCGTCGCCTGGGCCTTCACTTTCTTCAGCCATTCGCCGAACGTCTTCTCGCGCGCCGCCCCCATGAGTTTGTTGCGGATCTGCGCGCGGACTTCCGGTGTCAGCGACGCGGGCTTCGCGGGCTTGATCTCCAGAACCTGGATGATGTGGAACCCGTACTGGGTCTTCACGATCCCCGAGGTCTGACCGGGTTTCAAACTGAACGCGACCTTTTCGAACTCCGGGACCAGCGTGCCCCGGCCGACGAATCCGAGGTCGCCGCCCGACGCCTTGCTGCCGGTGTCCTTGGAGTACTGTTTGGCGAGGTCCTCGAACTTGTCGCCCCGTTCCAGCCGCGCGAGGATCAAGCGTGCTTCCGGTTCGCTCTCCACGAGGATGTGCCGCGCGTGGACCTGCTCGGCCTGGTCGAACTCCGCCCGGTGCCCGCGGAAATACTTTTCGACGTCGGCGGTGGTCGGCTCGGGGACCGGCAGCCGCGCGATGATATTCTGCACGGTGATGGTCGTGCGGATGCGGTCCCGCAGGGTGGCCAGGGTCAGCCCCCGCTGCGCCAGCGCCGCCTGGAACTCCGCTTCCGTAGGGAAGTTCTTCTTGATCTCGTCGAGCTGGCCGTCGATCTGCGCGTCGGTGGCCTGGGCGTTCATCTTGCGCGCCTGCTGCATGATCAGCCGCTGGTCGATCAGCTGGTCGAGCATGATCTTGGAGATGTCGGCGCGCTGTTTCGCGCCGTCTTTGGCTCGCAGGTCGATGTTGTACTGCTTCGCGACGGCCTCGACTTCGGTGTTCAGCTGCGCGGTGTAGATGGTCTCGCCGTTGACCACCGCGGCCACCGCGGTGCCGCGTTTCATGCCGTAGGTCACGGCCACCGCCGCGGCCGCGCCGACGAGCACGACGGCCACGGTCAATGCGATCAACTTCATTCGTCTACTCATGTTCGCTCCAGTTTTTGATTGGGGGACAACCCCATCATTATATCGTGCTTCCCGCGGCCGCGGGTTCTCGCCGCCGCGCGAGGTCGGCCAGCGCCCGCAGCGCCTCGCGGATCCATTCCGCGTCTTCCGCAAAGCGCCGTCCGACCTGCAGCTGCAGTGCGCCGCCGGTCACCGCGGCGCGGCCTCGCAGCCGGCCGACCAGCCGCATCCGGTCGTCGTCGGGGAGCTGCAGCGCGTGTGCGAGCTTCAGCACGAAGACGTCCTTGTCGCGGGTGATCGAGACGATCCCGGCGTCCTTGGCCATCGCGCGCAGCCGCACGATCTCGATGAGGTGCGCCGCCGGCTCGGGGAGGGCGCCAAACCGGTCGGCCAGCTCGTCGGCCATGCCCTGGACTTCGTCCAGCGTCCGCGACGCGGCCAGCTTCCGGTACGCCGCCATGCGCTGCCCTTCATCTTCGATGTATGACGCCGGCAGGTACGCGTCCACGCCCAGGTCGATCGTGGCATCCGGCATCTCTTCAATAATCTGGCCCCGCAGCTCGCGCACCGCTTCGTCCAGCAGACGCGTGTAGAGTTCAAACCCCACCGCCGCCAGCTGGCCGTGCTGCTCCGGCCCCAGCAGGTTGCCCGCGCCGCGGATCTCCAGGTCACGCATCGCCAGCTTGAACCCCGATCCCAGTTCCACGAACTCCTGCATCGCCTCCAGCCGCTGCTCCGCTTCTTCGGTCAGCTTCGCGCCGCGCGGGTACAGCAGGTAGCAGTACGCCTGGCGATCCGACCGCCCGACCCGCCCGCGCAATTGGTAGAGCTGGGATAAGCCCATCATGTGGGCGTCCTCGATGACGATCGTGTTGACCTGGGCGATGTCCAACCCGATCTCGACGATCGTCGTACATACCAGCACCTGGAAGCGGCCTCCCAGGAAATCCATCATCACCTGTTCGAGTTTCTGTTCAGGCATCTGCCCGTGGGCCACCGCCACCCGGGCGTCGGGCACCAGGCCACGGATGCGGCGGGCCGACCGTTCGATGGTCTCGACCCGGTTGTGCACGACGTAGACCTGTCCGCCTCGGTCCAGCTCGCGCACGATCGCCGAGCGGACAAGTTCGTCGTCGTACGGCCGGATCTCGGTATGGATCGGCAGCCGCGCGTCCGGGGGCGTCTCCATGATGGACATGTCGCGCAGTCCCACCAGCGCCATGTGCAGGGTGCGCGGAATGGGAGTCGCCGTCAGCGTGAGCACGTCGACCGTGGTCCGCAGCTGCTTCAGCCGTTCTTTGTGCGCGACGCCGAAGCGCTGTTCCTCATCGACGATCACCAGGCCCAGGTTCTTGAACACGACATCCTTCTGCAGCAGCCGGTGGGTGCCGATGATTACATCCACCGTGCCCGCCGCCACTTCCTCGCGGATGCGGCGCGCGTCGGCGGGGGAGCGAAAGCGGCTCAGCATCTCCACCTTGATGGGGTATGGGGCCAGCCGGCTGAGGAAGACGTTGTAGTGCTGCTGCGCGAGGATCGTGGTGGGCACCAGCACCGCCACCTGCTTGCCGTCCATCACGGCCTTGAATGCCGCGCGCAGCGCCACCTCGGTCTTGCCGTACCCGACGTCGCCGGCGATCAGCCGGTCCATCGGCTTGGCCGTCTCCATGTCCCGCTTGACGTCCTGGATCGCCAGCCACTGGTCCGGCGTCTCCTCGAACTCGAACGATGCTTCCAATTCGTGCTGCCACAGCGTATCCGGACTGTACGCGTGGCCAGGTGCGGTCTCGCGCGCCGCGTACAATTCCAGCAGCTCCCGTGCCAGCTGCTGCGTCGCTTCCTTGACGCGCTTCTTCTCCCGGTCCCACTCCGCGCCGCCGAGCCGGTGAATCTTCGGGGCCTGGCCTTCGACCCCGATATACCGGGACACCAGGTTGATCTGGTCGGTGGGCACGTAGAGCTTGTCGCCCTGGGCATATTCCAGTTCCAGGTAATCCCGCTCCGCGCCGCCCAGCAGCAGCCGCACGATGCCCCGGTAGATGCCAATGCCGTGATGAATGTGGACGACCAGATCCTTGGGTTCCAGATCGGTCCATGAGTACAGCCGTGCCCCGTCGCGGAACCGGAACCGCCGGCGCCGGCGTCGCCAGCCGACGATTTCACTGTCGCTGACCACGACCAGCGCCGCCGATTCCACTTGGAATCCGCTGGACAGCGCGGCCGGGACCGCTACGACGTCGCCCGGCTCCGGTGCAGGCTCCAGCGACCCGGCCAGGGTGATCCTCACGCCGTGGTCTTCGAAAATTTCCGTCATGCGCTGGGGCTGGGTCGTGGCGATGACCACCCGGCGGGACTGATCCTGCCAGCTCTCTACCGCGCGGGCGAGGAGTTTCATCTGGCCGCCGAACGCTTCGACGCCGCCGAAGCGGAGCGTAATCTCGCGCGCCGGATCATCGGGCCCGTGGAGTGAGGAGATCGCAACCTGCGGGATGGCCCCGGCGTGGGCGATCAGCTCATCCCACGTGAAGGTGGGCTCGCCGCCCCGGTCCACCGCGGTCTCCGCCGCGCGCTGGTAGGCGACATCCGCCTGGCGGTGCAGTTCGTAGGGTTCGTCGAAGACCAGCAGCGACGCCGGCGGGAGGTACTCGATGAGTGACGTGGTCCCGGGGAGCTCGGCGGCCGGCAGCAACACGGCGGTGTCGAGCCCATGCGTGCTGCGCTGGGTTAGTCGATCGAAGTCCCGGATCGACTCCACCTCGTCGCCGAACCATTCAATCCGCAGCGGGGCATCGGTCTGAGGTGGATACACGTCGATCAGCCCGCCGCGCACCGCAAACTGACCTTTCGTTTCCACCAAATCCACCCGCGCATAACCGTGGTCGCTGAGCCAGGCGACGATCTGGTCCCGGTCCATCGTCCGGTGCGCCTGTAGTTCGATGCGCATCGACGCCAGGACGTCCGGGGCCGGCACTTTTCGAATGAGCGTTTCGACGGGCGCCACGATGATGGGATGCGGCCCCTCCGCCAGCCGCATCAGGGCGAGCAGGCGCTCGCCGACGACTTCTGGAACCGGCCGGGCGGGATCGGCGGGCAGCGTGTCCCAGTAGGGCAGGATCAACAGACGCGGTTCAAGCTCCGGAAGAAAGGCCAGCAGGTCGTCGTGCAACCGGTCCGCGTTTTCCCTGGACGTGGTCGCGACCAGAATCGGTCCCTTCGCAGGCAGACCGAGATCCTGGGCCAGCGCGGCGAGCAGGTAGGCCTTTTCCGCCGCATTCGGACCCATCATCCACGGCCGGCGGCCGGACCGCACGGCCGCGAGCGTCTGATTGTACGGGGCTAAGTCCCGCAGGAAGGGGAGCAATCCGGTGAGTGCCATAGGGCCAACTCACCATTGTACCCAACAGAGCGAACAGGAAACAGCGAACACGTCACATTTGGTGGCCATCATGAGCGGCCTGCGGTGATTTCTGACTACGGCGATGATTTCGCGGTACCCATGATCAGGAAGGAAAAGATGACCACGTCCTGGATGAAGTGAATCAGCCAGGCCCAGAAGAACCCGCCGGTCTCCAGCATGCTCTTGCCCCAGAACAAGCCGGCGACGGTTGCCATGACGACGCCGATTGGGCCTCGGGGATTCCCGAACCAATGCCCCAGGCCGAAATTGACCGAGGTGATCCAGAGGGCTTGTTCGCCACCAACGGCCGGGGCGAGGCGCCCGAGCAGAACCGATCGGAAGATGAACTCTTCGTTGAAGGCATTGAGCGCGGCAAAAAACACGATCAGCGGCAGCAGTGCTGCGGCCCGTTGGAACTGCTGAAAGTCCGGCCGGAGCGCAGCGGTCATGAAGATCGCAACCGAAGCTCCGAAGATGACGGTGAGAATAATGCCAAGCGTAGTCCACGGTACCGTACCCTGGGAAAACGGAACCCGGCTCAGGGCATCCAGCCTGCCGATCGCGAGATACAGGCTCTGTCGGTTCATGCCGATGACCGTGATCCCCATCGCAGCGACCGTAATGAGCTTCACGGTTGAACTGACGATCACGGCGTTGCGCCACGGCGCAGCGTCGATCCATGCCCGCACCGCCCCGTGGAGATAGACAAGATCCGTCAGGAAGAGTCCCACGGCGAGCCCGATCGTGGCCAACAGGTAGCCGCGGAGAGGACGAAGATCTGAAACCGTCATTGTGAGGACGAACAGTCCCGTCAGAATGCCGATGCGTACTCCGAGACTCCACAACGGTGCGTTCTGGTGAAACACCAGACGCCAGATGATGGTGGTAAGGTTGCTGACGACCAGAATTGCGAACCAAGCCACCGTCAGCAGTGACATCAGTTGAACCTCCTCGCCTCAGGCCGGGGGAATGCTCTGCGCGGAACGAAACAGATTGTCCGAATCGTACGTCCGCTTGATCCTCTGCAGTCTGGCGAGGTTGCCGCCATAGTACTCGCGCGGCCAATCACGCAGCGCGGGGTCGATGAAGTTCTGGTAGGCTTGCCTGGAGAACGACGGCCGCAATGCGGCATAGATGCCGTCAATCCACTCGAGGTTCGCCCGCGCGAGCGCAGCCGGATCTCCGCGGTTCCAGAGCGTTTCCATCTGGAAGAGAAAGTGCTTGTCACGGTGGACGAACGCCGTGGCGTCCGGCGCCACCCGGTTGATCGCACCACCCCAGCCGAACATCGATGCACTCCCCTCGAGCCCGCCGGGCCAGCGGTCCAGCCAGGACAAGGCGGTCGCGACCGCCCCATCCGACAGCGGCGCGTCCAGGAAGCTCGACCTGTTGGCCAGTGCGACCCTGGCCTGATTCAGTTTCAGGAAATCATAGGCGTCCCAATAGTGCCGTTCCAGGACGAACTGCGTGCCGGGTCTCGTGGCGAGGGCGGGTTTGAGAAGGTCGAGCAATTCCGCGCGCGGACCAAAGTACTGCCCGATGGCCACGACGTATTTGGCGGCGGGGCTGACAATGGCCCCCAGGCGCATCGAAAATCCGTCCGGCGCTCGGAACGACACCGCCTGCATCTGATGGAACGCCGCAGCTGCCGCCTCCCACGTCCAGACGAGTTTGTAGATCGAGACCGTGCCCACCGGGAACGTGCGCAGCTTGTAGGCGACGTTGATGCCGAAGTTTCCGCCGCCTCCGCCTTGGCACGCCCAGAACAGGTCGCTGTGTTCTTGCGCGTTGCACGTCCGCAGGCGGCCGTCGGCCGTCACCAGCTGCGTCTCCAGCAGGCTGTCACACGTGAGGCCGAATCTCCGGGAACTGAAGCCAAACCCACCGCCCAACAGCAGGCCGCTGAGACCGACGCTGGGACACCGGCCGGAAGGAATCGCCGCGCTGTACGCGGGCAAAGCGGCCGCGACGTCGCCGTTGAGGGCGCCGGCGCCGAACGTGGCCACACCGCTGCCGACCGATACGGTCTTCAACCGGCTGAGGTCGACAAGGAGGCCCCGCGTGGTGGAATACCCGCCGTAGCTGTGGCCGCCGGCCCGAGCCGCGATCGGCATGCCGGTCGTCCGCGCAAAGTTGACGGCCTCAACGACGTCGGGCGCATCGCGGCAGAGTACGATGCCCGCGGGCCGGACGTCCGCATACCGCAGGTTGAAGGGGGAGGGATAGCCGGCGTACGTCACATCGCCCGGACGCAGCAGCCTCCCGCGAAGCCGGCGCGCCAGCGCCGCCCACGATTGCCGGGACGGCGCCGCCTCCACGCGCGCGGTGCTCTCGAGCCATGCAGGCAGCGCGCCGGCGACGGCCGTGGCGAGACCGGTTCGGGCGGCGAGCCGCAGCAGGTCGCGTCGGGAAATCCGCTGCATGCTACTTGAGCACGCCGAGCTCGATCGGCTCGACCTTGATGTAGACGTCCAGCGGATCGCGCCGGTGGCCGTCAACCGTCAGCAGCCGGTCGACGGTGATGCCGAAGTGGCGCTCGTTCTCGTGCAGGGTGGGCAGGATGGTTTTCCAATCGGCCGCCGTCACATCCGTGAACCGCCCGCCGTTGAGCTGTTCCGCGTCCAGCCGGCGGTACGGGTCGCGCGTATAGATCGCCCCGCCGCTGGCCAGCGAGAACAGGTTGCCGCCGGGATACGGCGTGTCCAGATCGATCACGGCGCCGTCGGTGTCGAAACCGATCCCGTTGAGGATGCAGAACCCGCCGCCGTCGAGCGGGTCGCCGGCCATGAACGATTCCGCCAGATAGTCCAGCGCGGTGCCGTTGATCACCACCCGCGGCCGTCCCACGGCGTTGATCAGGGGCCGCCCCGCCGCGTTGCCGAGGATGAAGATGTCGCCGCCCTTGGCCCCGTACAGCAAGGTCTGCCCGACGTTGCCGTGGATGACGGCGCGGCCCGACTTGAGGATCTGTCCGACCTGATCCTGCGCGTCGTTGTGGACGGCGAGATCGATGCCGTCGAGTCCGGAGGCCAGGTAGTCCCCGGGACTCCCGTAGATGTCCATCCGCACCCCATCACTGTGCGCGCCGAAGCCGCAGCCGACAAACCGCTGGCCCCGCAGCGCGAAGACCTCAAACACACGCCAGCCCATCTGATAGGCGCGGACGAGGTACTGCGCGATGCTCTCCGGTCCCTCCGATGGGAACTCCAATGCGTCGATGACCAGCGCGTGGTTGCCCGAGGCTGGTGCGGTCAAGGTCTGCCGGCTCGCCCAATCCAGGCGGTGCATCGTGCCACCATCTATCCCGAGTGCGGGGACGTCGCGGAGGATGCCGTAGACCGCGGTGTACAGCTGTGCCAGGACCGATGCGCGTTTCTTTGATCCGGTCGGCATGCGCCGGTCGATGAGCATGGTCAGCGTCTCCAGCGCCGCATCCCGCGCCGCGCCGGTTCCCCGCGCCTCGCTGCGCACCGCCTCGAGCCAGGCAATCACGCCATCATAACTCCATTCGCGCACCCCCTTGGTACCTTGCGAGAGGAGGGTGTCGCGACTCTCCAACGCGGGCGCGGGGCCGCCGTTCGCGCCGCCCTGCACCGCCGGTAGCGGGCTGCCGGTCACCCTGATCGTCGGGAGATGGTGCACCTGACCGGGCGGTGTGGTGACGGGGGTTCCGAACTTGTCCGCGCACGTCAGGCGCCCCGATCGATCGACGGTGAACATGAACGCTCCGCCGTCCGTGTATGATCCGCCGCGGGCGTTCCAGTAGCGATCGGCGACGGGACAGATGCGCGGATCTTCGTGCGACAGGCTGGCCAGCGTGGCGTCGATCGCCTGCTTTTCCGACGCGATGATGCCGATGCTGACCTCGCCTTCCTGCAGCGCGAAGACCTGGGGCCGCAGCATGGAGGTATCGGTAATCCCCATCAGCTGCCACGCCGCCGCCGCGCCGCCGGAGACCAGGCTGCGTGCGACGATGAAGAACCACGGCCCGTCCGGCGAGCCATGGATGTGCGCCGCCTGGATGGCGCGGTAGGTGCGCCGCTTCGACTCCGGGAGCATCAGAAAGTCCCGTTCGGTCGTGGGCGCCATCGCTTCGATCACGTATTCGGTGGGATAGCCGTACGTGCGGCTCCACAGATCGAACAGCAGCACCGCCACTTCCGTGTCGGTGAGGAACAGGGGAGAGAGATTCCGCTGGGCCAGGTATTCGCTGACGGCGTGGTAGTTGGCGAAGTCGCCGTTGTGCACGAGCGCGACGTCCAGCGCCGTGAACGGGTGCGCGCCGCCGGGGTGCCAGACCCGGCCTTTCGTCGGATACCGCTGGTGGCCGATCCACACCCGGGCGGCGACCTCATCCATGCGGTAGTACAGGAACGCCTGCTCCGCGAATCCGACGATCTTCAGCACGAGCATGTCACGCCCGTAGGACATCACGAACGCCCGCATCCGTCCGTCGCCGTAGAAGGCGCTGTTCAGCCGGAAGGCCCACTGTGAAACGTACTCATCCTCGGCGGCCCGGCGGGGCAAGGCGCCGAGATTCTGGTCGGCGATGAAGCGGTCGAGTGCGTCGTCCCGCACACGCGCGAAGTACCTCCACACCTCCGGCGGGCGGACCTCCAGACCGGGGATGTCCCGGTAGTCATCGACGGTGGTGATGCGCGACGCGGCGTGGACCTCGAGGACCGGATCGACGAACTCGCGCACGATCGGCTCGCGCGCGGTGTCGTCGAGCAGCGCGATCTGGATCAGGTAATCCGTCGCCAGATGGTCCGCGTCGATCCCCATCTGTTCGGCGGACAGTCCCGCCGCCGCCAGGCCGCCGCCCTTGCCGTTCCCGCGGTTGTGCATCTGGCCGCAGGGGACCAGGATGTGTCGTCCCAGTACGGGGATGGACGAGGCCAGTCCGACGACGCCGCAGCCGCCCTCGGCCTCGATCTTGATGCCCTCACCCTGCCCTCTCCTGTGCGCGGGAGAGGGTGGGGGTGAGGGGCGGGAACGTGGGAACGCGTCGGCTGCCGTCATTGCGAGCGCAACCTCCCGTTTGTCATTGCGAGGGGCGAAGCGACGAAGCAATCTCAGATCCTGCTTCGAGATACACAAGCAGATCCGTGCGGCCTCGCAGTTCGCCGATAGCGCGCATGCCGAGCTGTGCCAGCAGTTCCCGCAGCTGCGTCGCCCAGCCCCGGTACAGGTTGGCGATGCGTTCGGCGCCCCACGCCGGGACAATCAGTTTGGCCATCTCCGGGTCGGTGGTCGTGATTCCGAACGGGCAGCCCTTGCCCTTCTCACAGTCCGCCAGCCGGGTGCAGCCGATCGCCACCAGATCGGCCATCCCCACCACGACGCCGTCCGCGCCCAGCGCGATCGCTTTCGCCGCATCGTACGCCGTGCGGATGCCGCCCGACGCGACGAGCACGATCTCGTCGCGGATGCCTTCGGTAAGCAGGAACCGGTGGACTTTCGGGATCGCGTACTCGATCGGCATGGCGATGTTTTTCTTGGCAATCTCCGGGGCCGCGCCCGTCCCGCCGTACCCGCCGTCCAGATGCACGACGTGCGCGCCGGCATAGTAGATGCCTACCGCCACCATGTCCACGTCGGTGGGCGTGCTGACTTTCACCGACACGACCGCGCCGGGATTCACGGAGCGGATCCAGTCCACGTGTTTCTTGTGATCCTCGACCGAGTAGACGCTGTGGAACGGAAACGGCGAGAACAGCGACGTCCAGGCGACGGCCTCGCGCATCGAGGCCACCACCTCGGTCGTCTTGCCTCCCAGCAGGTGGCCGCCCAGCCCGGGTTTGGCGCCCTGCGCATACTTGAATTCTACGAACCGGGCGCGCTGGATCGTCTCTTCCCGCACGCCGAAGAGCCCCGTCGCCACCTGCGTGATGACGTGATCGGCATACGGCACGAGCTCGTCCGGATATCCGCCTTCACCGGTGGAGGTAAACGTGTTGGTCGCCTCCGCCGCCATCGCGCGGGCCAGCATGGTCTGCAGGCTGACCGACCCGAAGGACATCCCGCCGCCGTAGAACGGCAGATCGATGGTGATCTGCGGGCCGTCGCCGCGCCGGTTCAACCGCAGCCGGAGATCGACGTCCTCCAGGGCGACGCCGGCCGCTGGTTCAGCGCCGTCGAGTTCGACGGCAAACCGCAGCGCGTCGAATCCTCCGCCGGATTTCCCGACCCGAGACTCCCCCCGGGTCGGAGGTGCGCCCGTCGCCGCCTGCGTCCACGTCGCCTGCAGCAGGTCCGGCGTCCAGCGCAGGTCGCCCATCGTCGGCACTTCGGTCTCCTCGGGCGGCGGCGGCGCCGGCTCGGTCCTGGGCATCAGCGCCCGGAACGCGGCTTCCTCCTGCGGCTGGAAGATCGCGCGGCCGAGTTCGCCCCGCAGGCGGCGGACCTCCCGCATGCCCATGGCACCCAGGCATTCGAGCAGTTGATCGCGCCACGCCGCCATGAGGTTGATCAGACGCTGCGCGCCCCATGCCGGGACGAACTCGCCGCTTTCGGCAGGACAGTGCGCTTTGTCCGCCCACAGGCCGCAGCCGAAGGCCAGCAGCAACGTGTAGTCGATCGCAACCAGATCCGCGCCGCACACGATGGCCTTGGGGACGTGCTCGGCGGTGGCGATCCCGCCGCTGGCCAGGAGCGTCACCTCGTCGCGGAGGCCGGCGTCCACCAGCGCGCGGTGCACGCCGCGCAGCGTGTCAGCGATGAAGCCGCGCGGCGAGTTCCCGTACTCGTCGGCGTACAGGTGGATGACCGCGGCCCCCGACTTCGCCAGCTCCTGCACGCGGGCTTCGACGTCGCCCTCGAGGGGGACGCGCCAGCCGATGACCGCGTCGGGTCGAAAATCGGTACCCGGTACCACTTTGCTCAGGAAATCTGTACCGGGTACCGGTTTGCTCAGCGCTTCCGTACCCGGTACCTCGAGCTCGATGTAGCGAGACGCCGCCCACATCGCCCGGTGGGCGTCCAGTTCGTCCACCCGCAGCCGGGGGGCGATCGCCTCGGCGTAGGGGATGAGGTCGTCGGTCCATTGGGCGGGCGTGACGATCGCCAGCGTCCGCAGCGCCGCCGCGGCCTTGGCGATCGCCAACACCGGCGCGGGCCGTTCCGCCGGGAACGGAAACGGATTGAAGACCACCGGGATCGGCAGTTCGAGCAGCAGGGAGGTGGAGACCACCGCGCCTGACGCGTCAAAGGTCAGCCGCGGCGGTTTCCGCCCCATGTCGACGCTGGTGGAAATGTACTCGCGGCCGTGAATGCCGTCACGGGTCGGGCGCACGATCTCGGACATGTCCAGCCAGATCGCGTCGAAGCCCGGACCGGCAAACGGTCCTCCGTAGCCGGCGCCGGAGATTGGGATCTTGCCCTTCTCCGCCATGAACCAGGTCTGGGAGATGATCTCCGGCGTCCAGTACGGATCGCCGCGTCCCGGGGTCGCAAACGGAGGGTGCCCGTATTTCACGTACTCGTCATTCTCTTGCAGATGAAACCGGGCGGGCGGCGCAAAGGGCAGCGGGGCCGGCACGGTGCTGACGTGGTAGCGAGACGCCGCAGGCCCGGTCATCGATCGTCGGTCGAGGTGGGTTCGCTTACGCGGATCGTACTGCGGTACCAGTTCGTAATCGGCAGCCGGCGGTCTTTCCCGAACGCCTTGGGGGTGATCTTCACGCCCGGAGGGGCCTGGCGGCGCTTGTATTCGTTGCGGTCGACCATCGCCACGACTTTGGCCACGAGGTCGGCCGGATAGCCGGCCGCGACGATTTCCTGGGGCGGGGTATCTTCTTCCACGTACATCCGCAGGACGGGGTCCAGAATCTCGTACGGCGGCAGCGTATCCGTGTCCTTTTGCCCCGCCCGCAGCTCCGCGGTCGGAGCCCGGGTGATGACGCCATCCGGGATCACGGATGCTTGTGCGTTCCGCCAGCGCGCCAGATCGTACACCACGGTCTTAGGGACGTCCTTGATGACGGCGAAGCCGCCCGCCATGTCGCCGTAGAGAGTGGCGTAGCCGACGCTGAGCTCGCTCTTGTTGCCGGTGGTCAGTACGAGCCAGCCGAACTTGTTCGACAGCGCCATCAGCAGCGTGCCCCGGATGCGGGCCTGCACGTTCTCCTCTGCGGTGTCGGCCGGCCGTCCCGCGAAAGCCGACCGCAGCGCCTCTGCGAACGCGTGGAAGATGCCGGTGATGCCCAGGTCCGTCACCTGGATACCGAGGTTCCCACCGAGCTCCTCCGCGTAGCGGCGGCTGTCGTCTGAACTGAACTCCGACGGCATCCAGGCGGCGTGGACATGTCCCTTCCCCAACGCGTCCACTGCGATCGTGGCCACCAGCGCCGAGTCGATGCCGCCGGACAGGCCGACGACGACGTCCCGGAATCCGTTCTTGCGCACGTAGTCACGCGTCCCCAACACCAGAGCCTTGTAGACTTCCCCGGCCGGTTCCAGGGTCGGCGCGGTTTCGGCGATGACCGGCTGATGGGTGCGCATGGACGCGCCGGACACCGGCACGGTCGTCGTGGGGATCACCCCATCGTCGTCGGCTGCCGGTCCGACCGGCGTGAACAGCCGGTGCCGCCGGACCGATTCCGGATCGACGTCACAGACGATGAAGTCTTCTTCGAACTGCCGGCCGCGGGCGAGCAAATCCCCGCTATGATCGAAAATCATCCCCATCCCGTCGAAGACCAGCTCGTCCTGGCCGCCGACCAGGTTGTTGTAGCACAGCACGATGCTGTAGTCCCGCGCCCGCGTCTGGAGCATCTCCGCGCGCTGGCGCCACTTTCCAGCATGGTACGGGGAGCCGTTGATGTTGATCACTACCAGCGCCCCCGCCCCGGCCTCCGCCTGGCAGGTCCCACCGGGGGCCCAGATATCCTCGCAGATGGTGATGCCGACCGGGACCCCGCGGATGACACAGATCAGCCCGCTGTGGCCCGGCTGGAAGTAGCGCTTTTCATCGAAGACGCCGTAGTTGGGGAGGCGCTGCTTGTGGTAGACACCGGCGCGCTCGCCTCCGGCCAGCACCGCCGCGGCGTTGTAGAGGTGGGTCTCCTGGTCCACGAAGCCCACCACCGCGGCGATGCCTTCGGTCCGGCGGGTGATCTCATCCAGGGCGGCCAGGTTGCCGCGGACGAAATCCGGCTTCAGCAGCAGGTCTTCCGGGGGATAGCCGGTGACGGCCAGCTCGGGGAAGCACACGACGTCGGCCTCGAGGTCCCTGGCCCGGTCGATGGACTCGCAGATCCGGCGGGCATTCCCTTCGAGGTCGCCCACCGTGGTATTGATCTGAGCCATGGCGACGCGGAGCATTCCAGGCAAATTATAACGCGAAAGCGATTCCCTCTCCCGCCTGCGGGAGAGGGCGAGGGGTGAAGGCGCGGGAAAAGCAGCGCCAGCGGGTGCGCTCTGCTGAGTTAGGCCGGGTTGCCGGTCAGCCCCCGGCGCCGAAGCGCCGAGTCCTGGCGGTACCTCCTCCCATCTCGAACAATCCGCTTTCCGCTGGCGAGTATCTTTTTATCACCATCTCAGATACATGGTCAATGCGGAACTTTCGTTCCCATTTGTGGATAGCGGGGATCGTGGGGACAAGCGGTCAGTCGGTGCGAGCGTGTGCGCCGTTGCCGCGCGCCCGGCGGAGCCTGCGGGCGGGCACGCTATCATGGAAGCGATGGACACCCAGGAAACTCAACAGTTACGAAATCACCTCGTCGATGTTCTCAAACGCGGCCGGTCGATCCGGTCGCCGGCCGTAGAGGCGGCGTTTCGGACGGTCCCGCGCCACCTCTTCGTCCCGCACCGGACGCCGGAAGATGCGTACCGCGACGACGCGATCCCCACGCGCTGGGAGCATGGCCTGCCCACCAGCAGCAGTTCTCAGCCGGGGATCATGGCCGTGATGCTCGAGCAGCTGGCCCTCCGCCCCGGGCTGCGAGTGCTGGAGATTGGCGCCGGCACCGGATACAATGCGGCCATCCTGCATGAGCTGGTCGGCCCAAGCGGCAAGGTCGTCACGGTCGATATTCAGCCGGATGTCGCCCAGGAAGCGCAGCGACACCTGCGCGCCGCCGGGTACGCCGACGTGACCGTGGTCGCCGCGGACGGCGGATTCGGCCATCCGCCCGAGGCGCCGTATGACCGCATCATCGTCACGGCGAGTCTCAGCGATGTTTCACCGAGCTGGGTCGAGCAGCTCGTGGATGGCGGCCTGCTGCTGCTGCCCTTGCGCTTGGGCACCACATGTCTGTGTGTCGCGTTCATCCGTGCCGGCGATGAGTTGCGAAGCACATCGGTCGAGTGCTGCGGCTTCATGATGCTCAAGGGCGCCTACGGAACAGATGACCCCGCCGGCGACTCCCGCCTGGTCCCGATGGGGGATGGATTGTTCCTCAGCGCGCCCGGGCTCGGCGAGATCCCCCTGGGGTTCTTCCA
>DASXUC010000100.1:0-51190 GCA_036505015.1 bacterium
CAATCGGATGACCTCCGCGACCGGCGCTGGCGGCACCGCGACGTACACCTACAACGGCGACGGGCTGAAAATCCGCCGCATCGGCCCAGATGGAACGACCCGTTACTATCACGACGGTATCCGCCCAATCTGGGAAGCCGATGGCGCGGGCAGCATGACTGCACAATTGGATCGAGACATCTTCGGGAACCTTCTGTCGCGCAAAGAGCCCGCCGGCACACGTCGCTATTACCACTTTGACGGACTGGGAAGCACCACGGCCCTGTCAGATGAGGGCGGCGCTGCTGTGGCCACCCTACTGTATGACGCCTGGGGCAACCAGCGCGCCGCGACCGGCGCCACGGTGCCCAACTACCGGTTCACTGGCGCCGAACTCGACACCGCTACCGGCCTCTATCACATGGGGGAACGATTCTACGATCCGATCATTGGGCGGTGGCTCGGTGAGGACCCGGTTCAGAACAATTACTTCAGCCCCTTCTCTCTCAATTTCTACACATATACTTGGAACCGCCCCACGGGATATGTCGACATTGATGGTGAGTCCATCTACTTCGCGCTGGTTGGCGGATTCGCTCATTTCGTTGTCGGCCTGGAGTTTGAAGCACAAAGCGCCGGTTTGAACCCCGATGTAAACCTTCGTTTGGACCTCGAAACTGGCACGTTGATACCTGACTTTGTGCGTGACACCGTTGGAGGAGGGCGCGAAGTTTACGAGTTAAAGCCAGATAGCTGGAAGGTTGATCCTTATAAGTTAGGTAAGGCCGAAAAACAGCTTGCAGGCTATGCACGAGCTCTAGGAGCAAAGCTTGGAACCAGTTGGGTACCTGGGACTATCTCTAATGAATATTTCACTATAACGTTCACGACTGATTACGCGAACCTGCCAGGGCTAGTCTTCTATCATTTCGAATGGACGCAATTGGGCCGTGAGTTCATAGCGTCGCACGCTGGCGGCCTCGTCGGGGCCCTGGCAGCCCTTCGAGCCCTTTTGGGCAGAAGATACTTGGTTCCTCTTGGCGGTGGTTGTATACTTCAAGCCTGCGCATTCTAGATCGAGGTGGTCCAAAAGTGAGCGCGCCTTTTTGTCGAGCCAATTCAAGATGGGAGAGCCTGAAGTAATGCGCGTACGTTTCCAGAGAGATATAGTTAACCTCCTTGCAGGTCGAGATGGTTTTCTCCACGTTAGGTTGCAAATGCGAGATCAGGTCTCGTCAACGTTGGAACAGGAACTAGGGACACTCACGAAACACATCCTAGACTTCTTCAATAAGTACGGTAGCAATGAGAGCCAGCCGATAGATTATGTTTCCGATCCCGTAACATACGAGCCGAATGAGATCCAGTTCGACATTTCAGTCGAGCACCTGGGTCGAATCGCACGAGAGCAACTCCTGCGGCTAATTCCTGTGCTAGTTTCCGGTTGGGAGGCGAGGTCGGCCGCGGTGGTAGCGGCCTTGCAGCTAGGGGAGGATTCGGAACCATTGAACCAGGACGAACGAAAGAGACTCCACGAAGCGATTGATGGCGTACATTCTTCGTTCCCGGTAGAAGGCAAGCGGTTCGTCATTGGCGGCGACCTGCCCGATTGGTTCAGGCAAAGTCTGCGATCTAGACTCCACGAACTGGGCGCGACAATAGAAGACGGGATTGAGGAAGGCTGCGATTATTTCGTCAGTGACAGTGACGAACTCACTGTCCAGGCTATGAAGGCTGGCGTCAGGAATGTTGTCGATAGCATCACGGTGAGGGTCATGGTCGGAAGTTAGGGTGAGAGTTGCGGTTTGGTTTCAGGACTTCTCACACCGAACGGTTGCATGGACTGGAGTTGCCCGAGTTTCGTGGAGTGTGAAGCGTTGGAACGCTTGGCTTCGACTAGCTTCTCCCACCTTTCTCAAACTCAGCCGGCCGCGACAACTGAGGATATGATCTTCTTTGGTGGCGGGGGGGGGCAGGTCTTCATTTGAGGCAAGTCGTTCCATGTAAAATGGCGACGGGGTCAGGTCTTCATTTGGTGGCGATGGCTCAAGTCTTCATTTGAGACTTGTCGGCGATCGAGTAGCCCAAATGGAGCTTATTCCGAGGTGTTGATGGCTCAGGGCGCCGAGGCAAGTTCCTTCAGCTGTTCGTCGCAATTTCGTGTGACCAAACGCAACTCGCCGCGCGGCGAGTTGCGTTAAGACTATATCATCAGAGTATGAAACCCGCGAAAACTGTGAGTGAATATGTCGCTCATGCCCCCAAAGAACTGCAGAGGAAGCTTAAGGCGCTTCGCGCAACTATCAAGGCCGCGGCTCCAAATGCAGAGGAACGCATCAGTTACGGGATGCCGTATTACCATTACAAGGGGCGACTGGTCTACTTCCAACTTTGGAGCAAACATATCGGACTGTATGTGCCCACTCCCGTCCTGGAGGAACACAAGAGTGAACTAAGAGGATATGAAACCACCAAAGCAACGGTCCGTTTCCCTTTGGATGAAAGACTTCCCGATGCTCTGATAAGGAAGCTGGTTAAAGCACGAGTGAGAAAGAACGACGAAGCCGAAAGGAACAGATAAGCCCAGCGCAGTTTGGACATTGACAGATCTCAGACCCGCCATTCGAGAATTGCGATAAAATGACCGTGTGATTATCGCCGAAAAACCCACCCACCCCGGACCGATAGCAGGCAAAGCCACGCCGCGGTGCCGGCATTTTGGGGTCTGCGGCGGATGCCGGTGGCAGAATGTCGATTATGCCGCCCAGCTTCGAATCAAGGAGGCGGCCGTTGCCGATCAGCTGCGCGGCATCATGCCACCTGCGGCGCTGCGTCCGATCATCCCCGCTCCCGACCCCTGGTACTACCGGAATAAGATGGAGTTTGCCTTCGCGCCGCCGGGCGATCTCGGTCTGCACCAGAGAGGGCAGTGGCGCCGGGTCGTGAATCTTGAAGAATGTTTTCTGCAGTCGGAAACATCGGCCACGATCGTGCGGGACGTGCGCCGGTTTGTAAGCGCCCGTGGGCTAAGTTGCTACGATCCGCGAACACGGGCAGGCCTGCTGCGCTCGCTGGTGATCCGGGAAGCCCACGCTTCAGGCGAGCTGATGATCGGGTTGGTCACGACCCGTGGAGAGTTTGGCGACGGCGACGCCCTCGTTGACATGCTCACCGGCCGCTACCCGCGGATTGTCTCGATCGTGCGGGGAATCACCGCGGGCACGGCGGAGATTAATGAATTAGAGCGACTCTTCGGACGGCACCACATTGTAGAGCGCGTCGCGGGGCTCGAGTTCAAGATCGAACTGACGACCTTCTTCCAGGCCAATACGGCCCAGGCGGAAGGGATGATCGGCCTCGTTGACGAATTCGCGGCGCTCAATGGATCAGAACACGTCGTAGACCTGTACTGTGGGGTAGGGATGTTCACGCTGGCGCTGGCGCGCCGCGCGGCGCAGGTGGTGGGGATCGATGCCGCGCGCCCGTCGATCGAAGCCGCCCGCAGCAACGCGTCGGCCAATGGGATTCGCAACGCCGAGTTCTACGCCGCCGAGGCCCGAGCCCTGACCGTGATCGCGGGAGCACCTCACCCGGACGTGCTGGTGCTGGATCCGCCGCGGGCGGGGGCCGGGCCGAGAGTGATGGGGCAGATCGGGATGCTGAAACCGGCGACCGTGATCTACGTTTCGTGCAACCCGGCGACGCTGAGCGCCGACGTGCGGACGCTGCTCGCCTCCGGGTACGCGGTGGCGGCGGCGCAGCCGATCGACCAGTTCCCGCAGACCACGCACGTGGAGTGCATCATGAAGTTGAGTCGAGAGATCGCTGCTGTATGAGCGAGCGTGAAGGCATCAGCCAGGACGTGTCGATCGGGTCGCCTGCCCGGTCCGGCCCGACGCTCGCAGAGTTGGGCATCAATCGCCGGAACCTCTGGTGGTGGGTCGCCCAGCACACGCTGAATTTTCTGCTGCGGGCGGGCTGGGGACTGCAGGTGGATGGATTCGAACATCTGCCCCCCGCCGGACCCTACCTGATCTGCGGCAACCACCCTAGTGAGATCGATCCGGTGGTGCTGGGCGCGGCCCTGCCGTTCCGGCCGACGTTCGTCGCCGGCCACGAACTGGAGCGCTACCCGGTCATCTTCTGGCTGCTGCAGCGGTTCGATCCCGTGCTCGTGCGGCGCGGCATGCCCGACATCGGTGCTGTGCGGGCGTGCCTGGCACGGTTAGAGGCAGGGGATGTGGTCGTGATCTACCCTGAGGGCGGGGTCGTGCAGGACCGGCTGCTAGGGACTCTGCACCCAGGCGCGGCGTTCCTGGCGCTCCGTACCCGCGTGCCGGTGGTCCCGGCGGCCATCTTCGGCGTCGCGCAGGTCTGGCCGTTGGGCGCGCGCTTCCCCCGCGGCGGCAAGATCACGATCCGCTTCGGCCTTCCGCTCCACCCCAAAGATGGCGAGCGGCCGGCCGACCTCACGAAACGGATCGAGGCGGCGCTGCTCGACCTGCTACAAAAGCGAACAGGCGAACAAGCGAACAGGCGAACCGGCGAACCGGCGAACCGGCGAACCGGCGGACAGGGGACGGCTAGCCGACGACCAGGCAGGTGAGCGTATCCTGGACGCCGCGCGCGCGCTGCACCTTCGACACCACGAACCGTCCCAGCTCCCCCACGTCCTTCGCCTCGGCGATGGCGACCGCGTCGTAGGGACCCGTCACCGCGTAGGCGTCCGAGACGCCCTTAATCTTCCGCAGCGCCGCGGCCACGTTCGTGGCCTGACCCATTTGCGCCTTGACCAGGACAACTGCTCGCACCATGCTCCCCACCTCCGGACCGGATCGGATGTGGAACAGGTTCGCGCGAGCACCCGACCCCCCTCCAGCGCCGCCGTCTGAACGCGCGCGCGAGGGGGCATATCGTCGGAGGGACGATGTTTCTCGAATACTTCGATCTGAAGCGGACGGCCTGGGATGCGGATGCCTTGGCGGCGATGCTGACCCGGCTGCAAGAGAGCGGCTACCAGAGCCTTACCGTGGACGCGCATGCCGCGGCGGCGCGGTTCGTGCAGCCCCACGCCGCCTTCGCCCTGCCGGTTGCCCTTGGGGCGGCCGAGACCTTCGCCGACGTCCTGATACCGCCCGCCCAGCGTCAGGCCCGGCTGGTGCTCTTCCGTCAGAACGGCGAGACCCTGCGCGCGGTCGTCCTTGGCCGGAGCCAGCACGAGGTGCGGATGTCGGCCACCGCCGCCAAGATGCACCTGGAAGCCGTGCTCGGTGTGCGGATCGGCGACCTGGTGACCGACGAGAACGGGCGCGGCGGACTGGCCAAGTTTCGCGCGGAGGCGCTCCCGGCGCTGCACCTGACCGGCAACGGCCGGCAGGGGCTCGAGGTGCGCAATGCCGGTGCGGCGCAGCTGCTGTTGAGTCTCCGCCGCCAGCCGCAGGTGCATCACAAACCGACCGTCCTGGCATCGCAGGCAGGCTCGCTCGCGCCCGACCATCCCTCCGACCAGACCCGAGAGCAGCTGGAGCAGCTGGTCACCGACGGAGTTCTGGAGCGGTGGCACGTCGTGCTCTGCCGTGAAACGGGCAACTGGCTGGCGTTCTCGCCGTCCGCCGATGAGCCGCGCAGTTTCCTGGCCCTGAACCTCAACTGTCCGCACTGCGGCCGGCCCGTGGGCGAGGAGCAGGTCGATCTCGCCTACCGGCTCGGCGACGATGTGCAGGCCTATTTCTCAGATAACCGCTGGATGTGCGACCTCATCGAAACGACGCTGCGCCGGCTGGGTGTCGAGGCGGTCGCGATCCATCCCGGCGCCGGGGCCGTCGATGGGGCGGCCTGGTACTACGGATCGGTGCTGCTGTTCCGCGCCACGGAGAGCCCGGCCACAGCCGCCGAGCTCGCCGCGCTGGAAGATGCCGCGGCCGGCCTGGAGACCCAGGGATGGCCGGTCTATGCGCTGGCCGTGTCGAACACTCCCGCGCCGCCGGAGACCCGGGGGCGCGTCATGGTCATCGGCGGGCTCACCGCCCTCGACGGCGTGATGGAAGAAGTGCTGGCCGATGGGCGCGCCCGCCTCTTGCGGTCGCTGCTGCCCACCCAGCTCCGCCCGATTGTGATCCCGCTGAGCGAGCTGCTGCCCACCTCGTCGGCCCCCGAACCGCCGCGTCCACCCGCGTAAGGCGTTCAAAGGAAATCATCAGCCGCAGCGCGTAGTTCAGCGACAGTTCACCGCAGGTCCGTGTGGAGGTTATCGTGGCGCGACCGAGAGTCTACGTGACGCGACAGATTCCCGCCCCGGGCATGGCGATCGTGCAGGCCGCGGCGGAGGTGACGGCCTGGGAGCGTGAAGATGTGCCGCCGCCTCGCGACGTACTGATGCGCGAAGTGGCCAAGGTCGATGGGCTGCTCAGTCTGCTGACGGACCCCATCGACGCCGCCCTGATGGATGCGGCGCCGAATCTGAAGGTGATCAGCAACTTCGCCGTCGGCTATGACAACATCGACGTCGCCGCGGCAACGGCCCGCAAGATCGTGGTGACGAATACCCCGGAAGTGCTGACCGAGACGGTGGCGGACTTCACGTTCTGTCTCATCCTCGCCGCCGCGCGGCGGCTGGTCGAAGGCGATGCCTACACCCGCGCCGGCCGCTGGAAGACGTGGGAGCCGCTGCTGCTGGCGGGGCAGGACGTCTACGGATCCACGCTGGGCCTGATCGGCCTGGGCCGCATCGGGTCTGCGGTGGCCCGGCGGGCCAAGGGCTTCGGCATGCGCGTCCTGTACCATGACGTCTTTCGCCGCGAGGATTTGGAGGCGAGCCAGGGCATCGAGTTCCGGGACATGGACGACGTGCTGCGCGAGGCCGACTTCGTGAGCGTCCACGTGCCGCTGTCGCCGCAGACGCGGCATCTGATCAGCACGGCGCAGTTTGCGAAAATGAAACCTACCGCGGTGTTCGTGAACACCTCGCGCGGGCCGGTCGTGGATCAGGCCGCGCTGGCCGAGGCGCTGCGCATGCGCACGATCTACGCCGCGGGATTGGACGTCTTCGAGCGGGAGCCCCTGGAAACGGCCGATCCGCTGCTGAAACTCGACAACCTCACCGTCGCCCCGCACATCGCCAGCGCCAGTATTCCCACCCGGGTGAAGATGGCCACGCTGGCGGCGGAGAACCTCGTGGCGGTGCTCGAGGGGCGGCGGCCGCCGAATCCCGTCAACCCCGACGTCTTGGCCGGCTAGCGACGATTCTCATCGTCCTGCGGCAGTCCGCCCGCGATATCTACGATGCCCTCGGGCTGGTCATCGCCCTCAGCATCCTGTGGTCGGTGCCTCCTGCGCTGGTGATCGCCGGTTTGGCCCGGGGCACCACCGTCGGCGGGGCCGCTTTCGTTGCCGGCTGGATCCTCCTAGGCCCTGTGACGGTGGTCGTGTGGACGGCGGCGCAGCTGATCGTGCGCCGCGAACCTGTGACTGTGCGCGCGCTGCCGGCGGTGTTCCAGCGGCAGTGGGTGACGGGCGTGCTGTTCTTCCTCGTCGACGGCGGTCTGGGCTGGCTGCTCATCGCCAACGTGCGCTTCTACTTCACCAGTCCATTGGGCATTCTCGGCCGGCCGCTTCCGTGGTTGGGCGAGGGGATGCGCGTGGGACACCTGATCGGCTTCCTGTGGGTCGCTCCGCTGCTATTATGGGCGCTCGCCCAACTCTACGCCACCCCACTGCTGGTTGAAGAACGCAGCGGGGTGGGAGCGGCCCTGCGGCGGGCCGCGTTGCTGGTGGTCGACAACATCTGGTTCACGCTCGTCCTCGCAACAATCGTCGCTATTGCGTCGGGCGTTTTGGGACTCACCGGGATCGGCGCGTTTGTACTGCTGCCGGGTGCGCTGGCGGTGCTTACAACGAACGCCACGCGGGCGCTCCTCGGGAAGTACGAGCAGAATTTCACCACGAACGACTAACGATGAACGACCAACGGTAGTTAGAGTCTCAGGCGGGGATCGAGCGCATCCCGCAGGCCATCCCCGAGCAGGTTGAACCCCACGACCGTGAGCAGGATGGCGATGCCCGGGAACGTGGCCGCCCACGGGGCATCCCGCATGAACTCCCGTGTGTTGCTCAGCATCGACCCCCATTCGGCGGTCGGCGCCTGCGCGCCCAGTCCAAGGAACGAAAGACCCGCTGTCTCCAGGACAGCCGCCCCAATACTCAGCGTTGTCTGGACGATGATCGGCGCAAGGATGTTGGGCAAGATGTGCCGGTTGATGACCCGTCGCTGGCTGGCGCCCAGCGCGCGCGCCGCCTCGACGTAGTCCTCGTGCCGGATCCGCAGGACGGACCCGCGGACGATGCGGGCGAAAACCGGAATGTAGATGATGCCGATCGCCAGCATCGCGTTGTTGAGGCCTGGTCCGCGGACGCCGACGATGAAGATGGCCAGCAGGGTGGCCGGAAACGCGAGCAGGATGTCCATCACCCGCATCGTGACGCTGTCGGTCCACCGCCCGTAGAACCCGGCCACCATTCCCAGCGCTGTTCCTGCGGCCAGCGACAGGCCGACGGAGACGAGGCCCACGGTCAGGGAGACCCGCCCGCCGTAGATAATCCGAGACAGCATGTCGCGTCCGAGATCATCGGTGCCCAGCCAGTGCTCCCGCGACGGCGGCAGCAGGCGGCCGCCCAGATTCACGGTAATCCGATCTGCGGGCGTGATGACGGGAGCGAGCAGGGCGGCCGACGCCAGGACGATGACGATGACCAGCCCCAGCATTGCGCCCCGGTTGCGGCGCAGCCGGCGCCAGGCATCGGCGTAGAATCCCGTGGCGGCGCGGACCGGACGCGGCGGGGCGAGCCGGACGGCCTGCTCACCCATAGCGAATGCGTGGATCGAGATACGCGTAGGAGAGGTCCACGGCCAGATTGACGAGGACGAAGACCAGCGCGATCACCAGCACGGCGCCCTGCACGATGGGATAGTCGCGGGCGAAGATGCCGTCGACGACCAGCCGGCCCACGCCGGGCCATGCAAAAATCGTCTCAGTCAGGATGGCCCCGCCCAGCAGGCTGCCCACGTTGAGGCCGATGACCGTGATCACCGGGATGGACGCATTCTTCAGCGCGTGGTGCGTGACCACGCTCGGTTCGCCCACTCCCTTCGCCCGCGCGGTGCGGACGTAGTCCTGGCGCAGGACTTCCAGCAGGCTGCTGCGGGTCATCCGGGCGATGATCGCCAGTGGCACCGTGGACAGGGTCAGCGCCGGCAGGACCAGGTGCTCGAGGACATTGCCCAACGCCGCCCAGTTGCGCGTCAGGATGGCATCGACGACATAGAGGTTCGTCACCCGGGTCAGCTCGATGGTGTAATCCAGCCGGCCGGAGATCGGCAGCACGTTCAGCCACGCGGCGAACAACAAGATGAGCATGATGCCCAACCAAAAGATCGGCATCGAGAACCCGAACAACGCCGCGAACATGCTGGCGCCGTCGAACCAGGAGTTCTGCCGCGTGGCGGCCAGGATGCCCGTTAGCACCCCCACGAACGATGCGATCAACATCGCCCCCACCGTCAGTTCGATCGTGGCGGGAAAACGGTTCGCCAGCAGCACGCTGACGCGCTCGTTGCTCTGGATCGACCGGCCCAGATCGCCCCGCAGCACGCGTCCCAGGTACTTCGCAAACTGCACGGGGAGTGGGTCGTTCAGCTGCAGCTGCGCCCGCAGATTCTCCACGGCCACGGGCGTGGAATGCTCACCCAGGGCGATCAGGACCGGATCTCCGGGCGTCAGGTGAGAGATCACGAAGACGACAAGCAGGACGCCGAAGAAGACCGGGATAAGTTCCAGCAGGCGCCGGCTGAGGTAGCGCAGCATTTGCTCTATGCTAACATGCGACGAGACCGGGGGAAGGGACTCCCCCGGTCTCGCGTGCTACGGCCGTGCAACGCGCTTACTTCAGCCAGACGCGGTGCAGCCACCAGATCTGCAGGGGATGCAGCGCGAAATTCTCCACACTCTTGCGGTAGGCGGCGACACGCGCTCCGTAGACCAGCGGGACCCACGGCGCGTCGCGGAAGATCTGCAGCTGGGCCTGCTTGTACAGCGCGGCCCGGCTGGCCTGGTTCCCGACCTGCTGCGCCCTGATCAGCAGGCGGTGCACCGAATCGCTCTTGTAGAACGCGTAGTTCGACGACTTCCCGGGCACCGCGTTGTCCTTGTCCAGCAGGACGTAGAGGAAGTTGTCCGGGTCCCCGTTGTCGCCGATCCAGCCGATGATCCCCATCGGCTGTTCCCCGCCGCGCATCTTCGAGAGGTAAGTGCCCCACTCGAAGGTCACCAGTTTGGCGCGGATCCCGGCCTGCGCGAGCTGCTGCTGCAGGGCCTCGGCGATCTTCTGCGGCTGGGTGAGGTAGGGCCGCGCACGGTTCGGCCACCACAGTTCGGTGTCGATGCCGTTGGGGTATCCCGCTTCGGCCAACAGCTGCTTGGCCTTGGCGACGTCGTACGGATATCCCGGGACCTTCTCGTTGAAGCCCCAGATCGTGGGCGGCATCGGGTTCGTCGCGGGCTGCGCGATGCCGGCGTAGAAGGCATCGATGATCGCCTTCTTGTTGATGGCGTGGTTCACCGCCTGCCGGACGCGGCGGTCATTGAACGGTTCCTTCTGCGTGTTCATCGCGATGTACCCGGTGTTGAGCCCGGGTCCGGTGAACAGCACGAGGTTGTTGTTGGACTTGATGCGGTCGTAGTCCGGCGGGTTCACCTGGTCCATCATCTGGATGGTTCCCTTTTCCATCTCCAGCAGCCGCACGGTGTTGTCCGGGATGCCGCGGACGATCAACCGGTCCACGCACGGCCGGCCGCCCCAGTACTCCTTGTTGGCCTCGTAGGTGACGTGGTCTTTCTCCACCCACTCCACGAACTTGAACGGCCCGGTGCCGACCGGGTGCTTGAAGAAATCCTTGCCGTACTTCTTGATCGCATCCGGGCTGGCGATGCCGGTGGAGAACATCGCCATGTTGGTGATGAACGGCGCGTACGGCGCGCTGAGCGTCCACCGGATCGTGGAATCGTCCACCACGTCGACGCTCTTCACGTTTTGGAACGTGAACTCGGCATACTCGAACGTTCCGGTGTGGTACGGGTTCTTGGCGTCCACCTGCCGGTCGTAATTGAACTTCACCGCGGCGGCGTTGAACGGGGTGCCGTCGTGGAACTTGATGCCCGTGCGAAGCTTGAACGTCCAGACCTTGCCGTCGGCGGACACCGTCCAGGACTCCGCCAGCGAGGGTTCGACCGCGGTCGAATCCGCCTTGAACCTGACCAGAGTATCGAAGACGTTAGAGGTGTTGTTGACGGAAAAGCCGTCGGTCGCGTCATGTGGATCGAGGGTCACAGCATCCTGCGCCTGTCCAAACACCAACGTCCCGCCGACCTTGCCGCACGCTTTGGCATCCCAGGATGACTTCGGCGCGGGGGCACCGAAGGTGGGCGCCACGAGCAGCGCGGCGACCATCAGTGCGGCGAGTAGGCCCAGCCATCTCACCCGATACCTCAATGCGATCCCTCCCTCTCAGTGAAAAATACCGACCAAACGGGCGTGCGAGGTACGTCACCCCCTCTCCCGTGGTGGCTTTAGGTATTCATCGCCTGTCGGGGGCCATCCTGCCGGAAAGGAGACGCCTGCGCATCGGAGAACTACCGAACTCATCCCATCGATGTATTCGTGTGGAGTCGACCGAGGAGGGAGCAGCACATGAGGAACCGAGGTGTGGTGTGGGCCGCGATCCTGCTGGCCCTGGTCCTCGTTGCCGCCGGCTGCCAGCAGCGGCAGGCGCAGCAGGGCGCACCGGCCCCGCAAACGGGAACGGTGCCGGATTTGGGTGGACGGACGATCCGGGTCGCCACCGACGCGACCTACCCGCCGTTTGAAATGCTCGACGCGAACAAGAACATCGTCGGCTACGACATCGACCTGATCACGGAAGTCTGCAAACTGGCGAACTGCAAGACCGACATCAAGAGCACGGCCTGGGACGGCATCTTCCCCGCGCTGCAGAAGGGCGATTTCGATGCCGTGATCTCCGGGGTCACGATCACCGCCGAACGTGACAAGACCATGGACTTCACCGACCCGTACATCGAGGTCGGGCAGGTGATCCTGGTCCGCGCCGGGGAGACCCGCATCAGCAGCGTCAATGACCTGGCGGAGCGGTCGGTGGCCGTGCAGCGCGGCACGACCAATGATGAACAAGCCACCAAGATGCAGAAGGAGGGCAAGGTCAAGGAGGTCAAGCGGTTTCCGACGTTCGATCTGGCCGTCAAATCGCTGCTGAACAGCGACGTCGACGCTGTGATCATCGACAACACCGCGGCGTCCGGGTATATGGGCACGAACCCCGATAAGCTGAAGGTCGCCGGGGACAAGTTCACGAGCGAAGGGTTGGGGATCGTGGTCAAGGAAGGCGACAAGGAACTGCAGGCTGCATTCAACGCCGCGCTGAAGACGCTGAAGGAGAACGGTACGCTCGATAAGCTCTACCAGAAGTGGTTTGTTGAATACAAACCCTCCTGATGCCTGATCCCGCCCCATCCGGCCAGGTGCCCGTGCTCACGGAAGCCCCTGGCC
Organism: bacterium; assembly: GCA_036505015.1. Taxonomy (GTDB): domain Bacteria; phylum Sysuimicrobiota; class Sysuimicrobiia; order Sysuimicrobiales; family Kaftiobacteriaceae; genus DASXUC01. The sequence continues at coordinate 12,595 of DASXUC010000100.1, forward strand.
GGGGGCGGGTGGTCTCCGTCGCGTTCCTCGAGAGGGCCCCCTGGTGGGCCCTCGTGCTGCTCATCGGCGGCATTGTCATCATCACCGCGATGTTGCGGTCGCCGGTCTATGTTGAGACCTACCGGTTTCTGGCGCCGGCGATCATCATCACCATCCAGGTGGCGGTGTACGCCTACGTCCTGGCGATGATCCTCGGGTTGATTGCGGCGCTTGGCCAGATCTCGCACAACCCATTCTTCTCGACCCCGGCGCGGCTGTATGTGGAGGTGGTGCGCGGTGTCCCACTGCTGGTGCAGATCATCTACATCGCGTTTGTGCTCACCCCGGCGCTGGCCGATGTGTTCACGTATGGAGCGCGGCTGCCTCAGGTCGGCCTGTGGTTCCGGCACGACATCGTCCGCGCGGTGCTGGCGCTGGGGATCGGCTACGGCGCGTACCTCGCTGAGGTCTACCGGGCGGGGATCCAGTCGATCGCCAAGGGCCAGACGGAGGCGGCGCGGTCCCTGGGCATGACGCCGTGGCAGACGATGCGCCACGTCGTGTTGCCGCAGGCGATCCGCGTCATCCTGCCGCCGCTGGGCAATGACTTCGTGTCCATGCTGAAGGACTCGTCGCTGGCGTCGGTGATCTCGGTGCAGGAACTCACCTACAGCGGCCAGCTGCTGAACGCGAGGACCTTCCGGTCGTTCGAGACGTATAACATGGTTGCGCTGCTGTACCTGATCATGACCCTGATCGGCTCGCTCGGCGTGCGCGGGTTGGAGCGGTGGGCGTCGAGGGGGAGACACTGAATTGCAGTGGTGGGCGCTCCTGCAACCAAAGGACGTTCGAACAGCGGGGCCGGCTTATTTCATCACTGTGTTAGGGCTTCAATTAGCTTGACGTGTCCGCGGCCATGTAGCCAGTCGTTACCTCATTTTTGTGCGCTGCGAAGGCGGCGAGGACCTCTTCCTTTTCGCGCTGGGGTACTTTGAAGAAGTTAAGGGTGCGCCCAAGCTCGGCCGCGACCTCGTCGAATTCATCTGGCGAGATCCTGAGGTTACGATGCGCCTCCTCAAGACCTACTTCAGTTGTTCCTGGCTTTGTGGGTGTGTATTTGAATGGCCCGCCCGCGACGACGCAGACCCACAAGGTCCGCATGAACTTGAGGCCTGGCAACCTGTCCAAGCTCTTCGTGTGCCACTCCTTGAGGGCTGAGTTCTTCGAAGTCTTCCCCACGATCGGATTCTTCACAACCGCGTCGCTAAAGTGGTCAATCACCGCCGCGATGGCGAAGACGCCGCCAAGCCGTTCGTACAGACTCTTTTCGGTCATGTTCACCAACCTCCGGTAGACCGTCGTTATTGAACACCATCCGACGCTTGCAGCATGTCTGTGTCCCTGACCCAAAGACGTAGCGCACGCACAAAAGGCGTTTCCACTGCAGCAGGACCTTGTCACAGTTTGGTTACGAGAATGTATTCTGGCGGACCCGCCTCTGAGGCCTCGGCTTTGACCGGCCTTTAGCACCCGGTTGCGGCGGCAGAGAGCATTGGGCGAGAACCTCGGGCTCCGGCACACGGGCAGGGGGGTGGACGGGAAGCGTCAAAGTAAGACCGCTTGACAGGCTAGGCGCACTCCCGCAATATTGCCGCGGCTGTGGAGGGGCCGCCGCAGAGGTGGGCTGGTGCGAAACCCCACGCAGGAGGATACGACATGGATCTCAATACGATTGTGATCTGGATCATCATAGGGGCCGTCGCAGGGCTCTTGGCCGATTATTTCGTCAAGAGCGTGCGTCTTGGCCTCTTGACCGCGATCATCGTGGGGATCCTCGGGGCCATCATTGGCGGCTGGCTGTTTGGCAAACTGGGGATCAGTATCGGAGGCGGAATCGTTGGCACCATCTTCGTGGCGTTCATCGGCGCGGTGATCCTGCTCTTGATCGTAGGCGCTGTTCGTCGCCGGTGAGTCGTTCCAGTTTTCAATCCAGAACTCGAAGTCGGCAGCGAAACTCGCTCCCTAATTTTTCCGTTCCTGCACCTGACAGCCTAATGACAGCCTCACTGATGGGAGTAGAGCCGCCGTGCACTCCGGGGGACGTGAAGGGATTGGCTGTCGGCTGTCAATTTGCTTTCAATCGAGGGTACGAGGAGAGCCTCCCGAGCAGCGGAGCGTCGCGAGGGATTTCACTGGCTGGCTAAGACCCCCGCCAGCGCCTTCTCGAAGGACAAGTTGCGGTGGTGGGCGGTAGAGAACTTGAACCTCCGACCGTCGCTCGGCGCGATCCCCAGGTGCCCATCGCACCTGGGGCCTTCAGCGGACACCATATCGCGCCTTCGCTCCTCAGGGGGACGTTGTCCCCCTGATCGCTCGCCCGACTACTCGTCTGGTGATCGGGAGGAAAGGGTTGGGCTCGCTGCCCCCTAATACGCGGGGGACTTCGTCCCCCGCCCCCCCTCAGGTCGCAGGTTCATCCGCCATTCCCACCCGAACGAAAAGGACCGCATCTGCCTAGCCAGAATGCTCTCGCTGCGATGCGGTCCTTTTCATTCTGGTGGGCGGTGCAGGACTTGAACCTGCGACCTCATCCATGTCAAGGATGCGCTCTAACCAGCTGAGCTAACCGCCCAACATTCAGATTATACGGCGGAACCTGCGAAGCGTGAATGGAGGAACGAGGATGAGATTAGTCAGGGAAGTGGTCGCAGCGCTCCTGGTCGCCGCGGCATTCGCCGCCGCCGCGCCCGGCGTGGGCGTGGCCGGAGCCCCGCCGTATCCTCCCGACGTCGGCCCCCCGCTGCAGATCATCCCCGGCGTCCGCATCGGACCGTATTCGCTGACCACGGGCCTTGCCGGGCTGAGACGGTTGCTGGGGAGTCCGGCGGCCGCCTCGCCACGTCCCATGTTCGACCAGCGCCCCGGGATGACCGGCTATGTCTGGCGGCTTCCCGCGGGCACGCTCACGGCCTGGTCGGCCAACGGACGCACGATCGGCTATCTCGAGCTGCGGGACAACCGGACCTACCGCACGGTCAAGGGGATCGGCGTCGGTTCCAACAGCATGGACGTGCAGGCCGCCTATGGCGCACCGACGGCACGCACGGCGATTCCCGGTGCGTCACGCTACGTCTACAATGCGCTGGGACTGGCGGTGTTCACCCAAGGCACGTCCACCGGGTTCATGATCGTCGGCGTCGATGTGTTTCGGCCCGGGACGGCCGGGAACTTCTGGAAGTTCTAGATGCGCTTCCTGATCATCGCGGCGCTGCTCTGGATCGCGTCGGCGACGCCAGCGATGGGGGCGAGCGCGCCCGCCGGTCAACCCGTCAGGCCCGGCCGCGTCGAAGTGGGGCTATACCTCCTCAACCTGGGCGGGCTGGACACCGGGACCGGGACGTACACGATGGATCTCTACCTCTCCTTTCACTGCGACCGGCCCTGCGATCCCTCTCACTTTGAGATCATGAATGGCCGGGTCACGCACAGTGTGGCGGTGGACAACAAGTCGCAGCAGAAAGTGTTCAGAATCCAGGCGGCGCTCGTGGCCCCGATCAACCTGCGGGATTACCCATTCGATTCCCATAAGTTGAGCTTCATCATCGAGGATGGGAACGTGGCGGCGCGGGGCGCGCTGGGGCAAACCATCGACGAGCAGATCTACCTGGTGGATCCCACCCGGACCGCCGTCTCGCCGCTGGTGCAGGTCACCGGGTGGACGGTGGACCCGCACTGGCGCGCAGCGACGTCGGACAACGTGTACCCCACGTTCAAGGAGATCTACTCCCGATACGAGTTCTCCCTCCGCATCGTGCGGCCGCTGCTGACCGCTGTGCTGAAGGTGCTGCTGCCGGCGATTTTCCTGGTCATCGTCGGATTGCTGGGACTCCTGCTGGCTCCAGACAAGGTCACACAGCGGCTGACCGTAGGGACGTCGGCCCTGGTCGGTTCGGTCCTCCTGCACCTCAATCTGACATCGACGATTCCGCCGGTGGGATACTTGACCTTCGCCGACAAATTCATGCTCATCAACTACGTGCCGCTGGTGCTGGCAGTGGCCGCGACCGTGTGGATGTTGTGGCTCACCGATCGCAAGCAGGATGCCCGCGCCCACCGCGTGCACATCATCTCCGGCGTCGTCATCCCGGTCGTCTGGATCGCCTTGCAGGGGGTGAATCTGCTGACGTTGTGAGGCCTAGACCATGCCGACCCGGTTCCCGCCGGTCCCCTTGACCCGGTACATGGCGCGGTCGGCGGCGTCGATGAGGTCCTGGCCGCCGAGCCCGTCGCGGGGGAACATGGCGACTCCGATGCTGGCCGTCAGGGCGACGCCCTCCAGCAACGCGAAGTCCTCGATGGTCGCGCGGACGCGTTCCGCCATCCGCAGCGCTTCCGCCCGGACGGTCTGCGGCAGCACCAGCACGAACTCGTCCCCGCCGAAGCGCGCGGCAAAATCCGACTCGCGGCTGGATCGCCGCAGGGCCTGGGCCAGCCGCCGCAGCAGATCGTCGGCGCGCAGGTGTCCATACCGATCGTTGACGGTCTTGAACCCGTCGAGGTCCACGACGATCAACGACAGCGGCATGTTGTAGCGGGTCGCCCGGCGCAGCTCCCGCTTCAAATGGTCCCGCAACGCCCGCCGGTTGCCCAGCCCGGTGAGCGCGTCGGTGAGGGCCATCTGGCTGATCTGTTTGACCTGCAGCCGCAGGACCGAGAGCACCAGGGCAACCGCATAGAACATCCCGACGTAGCTGATCAGGAACGCGGTCGTCGTCGACAGAGGCCACACGGGGGCGCCCGCCGGGACCGTGCCGGGACGGGCCAGCGCGGTCGCGGCCAGCAGGAAGACCGTACTCAGCGTCGCGCTGGTCAGCGCCGCGGCAGGTCCGCGGAGCGTTCCTTCCACCGCGATCGACAGGGCATAGACCCAGACGAACGGGCTCTGCACGCCCCCGGTCGCCGTGATGCCGATCGACAGCAGCACGAGCACGACCACCATGTGGGTCAGCGGCATCCACTCGTGATAGCGTCCCTGCTCGATCAGGCGCTCCTGCACCAGCGTGAACAGGACGACGGCGCCGGCGACGGACAGCACCAGAGCGATCGGGACCGTCGCACCGGCAATCCGGGCCACCAGGACAACAGCGGTGACCAGGATGGTCGCGCCGAGCGTCAGGCGCAGCGCGATGCGGTGGGCGAAGGTCGGACTATCGGAGGTCGGAAACCATGGTCGGGCCAGAGCGGGGGCATCGAAATCGTCATGGGCGCGCAAGGGCCGCTCCTGCTGGCGGGGGTCATCAGGAGTCACACCACGGTTATACCCGTGTGGCTCGTCGCCAGACGGCGCTCACGTCGTGGAGCGGGAGGGGATCACGCGAGCGGCGGGAACGTGGTTTGCAATGCGCGCGGTGGTGCAGCGGGTGGTAGAGGCGAGCGTGCGGGTGGGGGGTGAACCGGTCGCCCGCATCGGCCGCGGGTTCGTCGTGCTGCTGGGGGTAAGTGCGTCCGACGCGCAGGGCGATGCCGACACGCTGGCGGAGAAGGTCGCTCACCTGCGGATCGTGAGCGATGACGCGGGAAAGATGAATCGGTCCATCCTCGACGCGGGCGGGGAAGTCCTCTCCGTCCCGCAGTTCACGCTCTACGCGGACACCGGCCGCGGCCGACGCCCGAGTTTTGTGCAGGCCGCGGCCCCCGAGCAGGCCGCGCCCCTCTACGAGCGATTCAACGAGCGGCTGCGGGGGCTGGGGGTGCCGGTCCGCACCGGCACTTTCCGGGCGATGATGGTCGTCGAGATCCACAATGATGGACCGGTCACGATCGTGCTGGATACCGAGATGGAGCCGGGATCGGGGCAGCGCGGGATCACGGGATCGCGACCGGATCCTTCGCAGTCCTGAGCCGCGTCGCGTTCCCGCGTTCCCCTGATTCCGCGTTCCCGTTAGTCGACGGTAAACGTGAAGTCAGGGGCGGGAAACCGCAGGAAGCCGACCTGCAGCGCCCACTCCAGCGTGTTCGTGCCCCGGACCAGGGGCAGCGTCAGATCGAAGTTGCCCTGTCTAACGGATCCGCGGACGGCACTGTTCGCTTCCACGTGGTGCACGATCACGGTGGCGGCCGGGTGCGACTTGATGGTCAGCGCGCCCGTCACGACCGCCGTCATCTTGGTGAGGTCGAGCTCGACGTTGAGCCATTCCAGATACTTCGTGGCCCCCTGCGGCAGATCGAGCCGCAGCCGCCGTGTCTGCCCGTCACTGACCGCCACCAGGGAGATCGGCAGGGTCCCGTTCAGGACAAACTGGCCGTCGCCGTTCGCGTGCGCCAAGGCGCCCGCGACCGCAACCACCGTACCCGGGCGGGTTGTCCCGGTGACTCCCACACGCTGGGACGTCTGTGTGTATTTCAGTTCCACCGCCAGCGGCAGCGGAGTCTGCGCGGTTGCGGGTGCAGCCAACAGCAGGGCAACAAGCACCAGCACGATCACCCGCATCAATTCACCTCCGTGCATGCGTTCATCGCGGAAGACGCGACCTCTTTGAATACGCAGAGTGGATCCGGATGGTTCAGTCCGGTCAGTGTACGATCTCGCGCCGCGTTTGGATAGGATCCGCGGCGGCGGGATGGCAGCGACGTTGACAGGCGCCGAGAAATCGACGTATACTGACTTCCGATCGGCGATGACGAGGACGAGTAGGCTGTCGGCCGCCGCCGAGAGAGGGAAGGAATGGTGGAAGCTTCCCCGGCGGCGCAGTTGAACACCCCCTCTGAGCCGCAACTCGAACGGTGAATAGTGAATCGTGGATCGTGAATCGTCCGGACCCGGTTAGCTGCAGGGTGCGATTCACGAATCACGATTCGCGAATCACGAAGTAGAGTTTGCCGTGAGCCCCGCGTGACAGGGCGCCGAGTGCCGCCCCCGACATCGGGAGCGGAATCAGGGTGGAACCGCGGGTGACCCCCGTCCCTTTCATGGACGAGGGTGTTTTTGTTTTCTGAGGAGGAACGGCCATGGATCAGATTTCAGTGAGGCTGCCGGATGGAGAGATGCGCCAGTACCCGCGAGGCATCACCGCCGCCGAGATCGCCCGCGAACTCAACCCGCGCGCGTTCGTCGCCAGGGTGGACGGCCGCCTCGTGGATGTCGCGTCGCCGTTGGACCGCTCCGCCGCGGTCGAGCTGCTGGATTTCGATGCGCCCGAGGGACGAGAAGTGTACTGGCATTCGTCTGCCCACCTGCTGGCTCAGGCCGTAAAGGAGTTGTTTCCCGAGGCGAAGCTGGCGATCGGTCCGCCGATCGAGCACGGGTTCTACTACGACATCGACATCGGCCGGCCGTTTGAGCCGGAAGACCTCGAACGCATCGAGGCGCGGATGCGCGAGCTGGCCGCACGCGACCTGCCGATCGAGCGCGAGGAATTGCCGCGCGACGAGGCCATCCGCATGTACGAGGCGATGGGCGAGAAGTACAAGCTGGAGCTGCTGCGTGACGACATCCCCGATCCGCGCGTGTCGTTCTACCGGCAGGACGGGTTCGCGGACATGTGCCGCGGTCCGCACCTTCCCCGCACGGGGTTGATCAAGGCGATCAAGCTGCTCAGCACGTCCGGCGCGTACTGGCGCGGCGACGAGCACCGCGAGATGCTGTCCCGTATCTACGGGATCACGTTTCCCCGCCAGGAGCAGCTCGACGCGCACCTGGCCATGCTCGAAGAAGCCCGCCGCCGGGATCATCGCCGGCTGGGCCGCGATCTCAAGCTGTTTGCGTTCGCTGAAGAACTCGGGCAGGGGCTGCCGCTGTGGCTGCCACGGGGCGCGGTCGTCCGGCGGGTGCTGGAAGATTACATCGTGGCCCTCGAGACCGCCCGCGGCTACCAGCATGTCTACGCACCGGACCTCGCCGCGGTGGAGCTGTACAAGATCTCGGGCCACTGGGACTACTTCCGCGAGAGCATGTACCCGCCGATGAAGGTGGACAACGAAGAACTCGTCCTGAAGCCGATGAACTGCCCGCACCACATCATGATCTACAAGCATGAGCAGCACTCCTACCGCGACCTGCCCGTGCGGATTGCGGAGTTGGGGCGAATGTACCGCTACGAGAAATCGGGCACGCTGACGGGGCTGCACCGGGTGCGCTCGATGACGCTGAACGACGCCCACATCTTCTGCCGGCCGGACCAGGTGAAAGAGGAATTCGCGGGGGTGATGCGGCTGATGCAGGAGGTCTACCGGGACTTTCACATCGAGGACTTTCGCCTCGACCTCGCGCTGCACGATCCCGCGGACCGGCAGTACTACCACCAGGACGAGGGCACTTGGATGGAAGCGGAGGGGTTACTGCGCGAAGCGCTGGACGAGCTCGCCCTGCCGTATCAGCTTGATGTCGGCGGAGCGAACTTCTACGGCCCGAAGCTCGACGCACAGATCCGCACGGCGACGGGGAAGGTGGAGTCGCTGTCAACGATTCAGATCGACTTCCTGCTGCCGCGGCGCTTCGAGCTCGAATACATCGGGGAAGACGGCAAGGCGCACCGCCCGGTGATCATCCACCGCGCGATCATCAGCACGATGGAACGGATGATGGCGTTTCTCATCGAGCATTACGCGGGGGACTTCCCGCTGTGGCTCGCACCCGAGCAGGCCCGGGTCCTGCCGATCGCCGAGCGCCATCTGGCGTACGGCCGCAGCGTTGCCGATGCGCTGGCGGCGGGAGGCCTGCGGGTCCAGATCGACAGCAGCAACGAGCGGATGGGGTATAAGATCCGCCGCGCGGAGGTGGAGCATGTGCCGTACATGCTCGTCGTCGGCGACAAGGAATCCACCGCCGGACAGGTCGCGGTACGCAGCCGCGCGGCCGGCGATCTCGGCCCGATCGCCCTCGCCGCCTTCCTGGCTCGCGCCAAAGAAGAGATCGCCTCGAAGGCCTGACGAACAGCCCACCTGAGGGATTGGCACCCCGCCGCCCTTCCTGACACACTCGGTGCGTTGGGAGGGGTGTGCGTATGTCTCGATCCCTGGTCTGGATGACCCTCGCGTTTGCGGCCGGCATTGCGGCCTCACGCCATAGTCCCCTGAGCCTCTTCGCGTGGGCCGGTCTCGCGGCCGCGTGCTGTGCGGGAGCCGCGGTGCTGCTGCGCATGAGTCGGTCCGCGTGGGCGATGCTGCTGATCGGCGCCGCGGCGGCAGGGGCCTTCTGGTCATCGCTGGGCCTGGCCGCGCCGGTGCGCGATCCGTTTGAGGCCGTGATCGGCCGCGCCGCCACCCTGGAAGGTATGGTCTCGCGGCCCCTACAGGTCGTCATCCGCGGCGATCGGACGCGGACCCGTGTCGTGCTCGCCGTGGACCGAATACATGGGCACGCGCCGGCGGCCCGGGGCGGCGTGGTCCTGCTGACGATCCCGGGGACCCCACCTCTTGGCTACGGCGATCGGATCCGGGTGCGCGGCCGCCTCTACCGTCCGCCTCCCGCGGGCAACCCGGGCGAGGTTTCGTACCGGGACTCCCTGAGGGCAGCGGGGATCGATGCCGCGATGACGGCGCGCCATCCGCGGGACATCCACATCCTCGCGCGGGGCACGGGCCACCCGATTCTTGCCGCCGCCTACGGACTCCGGGCGCGACTGACCGCGTTCTTCCAAGACGGCCTGCCCGGTGGGCCTGGAGCGTTGCTGTCCAGTCTTCTGCTCGGCGATGATGGAGCGATCGACCCTGCGCTGCGCGATGCATTTCGCGGCGCCGGACTGCTGCACGTGCTGGTGGTCTCAGGTGCGCAGGTCGCCCTGGTACTGGGGGGCGTGTCGTGGCTTGGACGTTTCGTTCGCGCCCCTCCTCATCCCACTGCCGTCATCTCCGCCGCCGCAGTGGCGTTCTTTGCGTTGATGACGGGGTGGATTCCATCGGTCGGGCGCGCCACGATCATGGCGCTGGTCGGCGTCGGCGCATCACTGCTCCGGCGCGATCGGGACGCGTACACGTCGCTGGCCCTAGCCGCGCTTGTGCTGCTGATCGCCGAACCGTCACTGCTCTCCAATCTGGGCTTCCAGCTCTCGTTCGCGGCGACGTGGGGCCTCCTGTATGTCGCACCGGTCATTGATCGGTTCATCCCTGTGCCGTGGCGTGGGTTGCGTTCGCTGGTGAGCATGACGGTGGGGGCGCAGCTCGCCGTCCTGCCCATCCTGGCCCACTACGTGGCCCGCGTCTCTGCCGCGGGATTTGTCGCGAACCTGATTGTCATCCCCGTCGTGGGGATGCTGGTCCCCGCCGGATTTGCCGCGGGGGGCGTGGGGCTGATCGTCCCGGCGCTGGGTGCCGCCGCGCTCGCGATGCTCCGCCCGATGCTCGTCGCCGTGATCGTCGCCGCGGAAGTCTTCGCCCGGCTTCCGGGGGCGAGCATTGCCGTGATCCCACCCGGCCCGCTCACGGTCGTGGCCATGTACGGCGTGCTCGTCGTCGCCGTTGAGGGGTTGGCCGGACGGGTGCGCATCACGGTGCCGCGCGCCCTGGCCGCCGGCTGCATCCTGGTCGCCACGTTGCTCTGGGTCCGTGTGGCGGCCCTCGGGGCCGCCGATGTCCTGATCATCACCGCGCTCGACGTGGGCCAGGGCGATTCGATCCTGGTGCAGGCTCCCGATGGCGCCGCCATGCTGGTCGACGGCGGTGGAGATATCGAATCCCGGCCGACGGGTTACGACATCGGTGCCCAGCGTGTCGTTCCCGCGCTGCGCCGGCTGGGGGTTACTGCACTCGATGTCGTGGTGCTGTCCCACCCCCATGAAGACCATGCCGGAGGACTGGTTGCGGTCCTGAAGAACTTCAGGGTGGGTCTGTTCCTCGATGCGGGACTCCCGCATCCGGCACCGGGTTACACGGCTCTGCTGCGCCTCATCGAGCGGACCGGCATCCCATACCGGCTCGCCCGCCGTGGAATGCGGTGGGATCTCGGCGGCGTGCAGGTGGCCGTCCTCCATCCGGATGAGCCGCTGCTGGTGGGGACGGGCTCGGACGCCAATCTCAATTCTATCGTTCTGAAGGTGACCTACGGTGCGGTCGGTGTCTTGCTCCCCGGCGATGTGGAGGCGCCCATCGAGTGGCAGCTACTGGAGTCCGGCGACGACGTGCGCAGCGCCGTGCTGAAGGTCGCGCACCACGGCAGCGCCACCAGCAGCACTCCGGAGTTCCTGGATGCCGTCGGCCCCGCGGTCGCCGTGATCTCAGTGGGTGCGTGGAATCCGTTCGGTCATCCGCACCGCCGCACACTCGAGGCCCTCGAGGCGGTGGGGGCACAGGTGTACCGGACCGACCGGCACGGGGCGGTCACGGTGTCCACCGACGGCAGCCGCGTGTGGGTCAGGACGGTGCGTGATGCGGGCGATCGTTGACCGTATTGAAGACGATCTGGCCGTGCTGATCTTTGAGGATGGGGGGCGGGCGTATGTCCCTGCCGCGCACCTGCCGGCCGGTGCGGGGGAGGGGACGGTGCTGCGCATGTCCTGGTCGGTGGATACAGACGGTGCAGCGGATGTTGGCGCGCTCATCGAGCGGCTGCGCCGGCGAACGGAGGAGCATTTGGACTGATGCCCACACCCAAGGCCCCGCCGGGAGTGTACCTGTTGCTCGGAGAAGAAGACCTGCTCGTCGAGCAGGCGCAGGCGGCTCTGCTCGATGCCGTGATCGCCCCGGCGGAGCGCGATCTGAATCTCGATAGCGTCCGCGCCGACGAATCCGCGATCACCGACGTGATCACGCGGGTCGATACGCTGCCGTTCTTCGGTGCCCGCCGGGTGGTGGTCATCAGGGACGTGGATCGCTGGGATGCCGCCGCGCAGGAGCGGCTGGCGGCATACCTGGAGCTTGGGGCTCCGCCGTCGATCTTGATCCTGACCGCGACTGCGCTGGATCGGCGGCGAAAGTTATACTCGGCGGTGCGAAAGGCGGGTGAAGTCCGCGAGTTTCCCCGTCCGAAGTCCTACCAGCTGGCATCCTGGGTGACCGCGCGGGCCAAGGATCACGGACGGACGATCGACCGCGAGGCCGCCGACGCGCTCGTGGCGATGGTCGGGTCCGGGCTTCGCCAGCTGGCCCTGGAATTGGAAAAGGTCATCGCGTTTGCGGGGGACCGCACGCGCATCACGCGGGAGGATGTCGCCGCCGCGGCGAGCCGGCTGGCGGAGACGACGATCTTCAACCTTGCCGATGCGATTGGCGAGCGGCGGGCCGACCGGGCGCTGCGCTTTCTCATCGACATCCTGGCCGAAGCCGCCGCGCCGTACGTGCTGTTCATGATCGCCAGGCAGTTCCGCCTCTTGCTGCGGGCGCGCGTCCTGCTCTCCCAGCAGCGCGATCCGGCCGCGCTGCAGCGTGCCCTCGGCATTGCGCCGTTTCTGGTGGAGCGCGTGCTCGCTCAGGCCCGCAACTTCCCCCTCGATGCTTTTCCCGGGATCTTCGGGCGGATGCAGGAGGCCGACCGCGCGATCAAGAGCACCGGACATCCCGAGATGGCCCTGGAAACCCTGATTGTCGAATTGTGCAGCCAGAAGGCGGCAATGACTAGCGTGTCGTTGAGCGTTTGAGGAGGCGCGATTTCTTGCGGGCGGCGGTGTTCTTGTGGATGATGCCCTTCCGCGCGGCGCGATCCAGCGCGGCGATGGCCGCGGTAAGCTGCTCCGGGCTGTCGCCGGCCTGCTTCGCCGCGGTCTTGAGCTGAGATTGCACGCCTTGATTGCGCAGCCGGCGAGCCACCGACTGCCGCTTGCGCTTGAGTCCTGACTTGGATCGCTTCGCCACCGGTATCTCCTCACCCACGCGCCGGAATCAGACAGGCGCTATCCTAACATACCCACTTCCGGCGAACAAGCGAGCATGCGAACACGCGGACCAGCGAGATGAATGAACCGTCGGCCGGCGCCGCGGTCATCCCGGTTGGCAGGCTGGCGAAGGCCGCCACGTTGATGGCGGCCGCCACCGTCGGTAGCCGGCTGCTGGGCGTCGTGCGTGAGATCGTCGCCGCCGCGCTGTTCGGCGCGACCGACGCCAAGGCCGCGTACGTGATCGCCTACTACCTGCCCTTCTTTGTGCAGCGGCTGCTGCTGGGCGGGACGCTGAGCATCGTGTTCATTCCCACCATCAGCCGTTACCTGGCCCGCCGTGACGAGCAGGAAGCCCGACGGGTCTCGGGCACGCTGTTGACCCTCGTGCTGCTGCTCGGGCTGGTCATGGTCGCCGCGGGAGAACTGGCCGCGCCGCTGCTGGTGAGGATCGCAGCGCCCGGATTCGCCGGCTCGGCGGAGTTCATATCCCTGGCGGTGGGGTTGACCCGCATCATTTTCGTCGCGATGCTGTTCCTCGCGCTCTCCTTGTTTGTGACGGGATTCCTGCAGGCCCACCACCAATTCACCGTGCCTGCGCTGTCGCCGCTGCTGTTCAACCTGGTGATCATCGGCGGCACGCTGGCACTGGGGCCGCGGATCGGCATCGTCGGGCTCGCCCTCAGCTGGGTCGCAGGCACGGCTGCGCAGTTTGCGGTCCAGCTTCCCGCCGCGCGCGCGCTCGGCTTGACCCTGCGGGCCGCCGACCTCCGGCATCCCGCGGTGCGGGAGATCGGCCGGCTCGCGGTTCCCGCGATGCTGGGGCTGGCCGTCGTCGAGATCAACGCCTACGTGGACCGTTTCTTTGCGTCCCTGCTGCCGCTGACCGCGGCGGCCAACCCGGTCGCGGTGCTCGACTATGCCTACGAGGTGATTCAAGCCCCTGCGGGCATCTTTGCCATCTCGATCGCCACCGCGATCTTCCCGCTGCTGTCGCGCCATGCCGCGGCCGGTGCGTCCGACGATCTTCGCGCGACGGGGTCGCTCGGACTGCGCACCACGCTGGTGGCGATCCTTCCCGTGACCGCGCTGATCCTGGCCCTGCACCAGCCGTTGATCCGGTTGGTCTTCCAGCGCGGTGAGTTCGGACCCGCCGCGACGGCGGCGGTCAGCGCGGCGATGAGCGCGTACGCGGTGGGACTGCCGGCGATCGCCGCGTACTACGTCGTCACCCGCGTCTACTATGCGCTGCGCGACATGGCCACGCCGGTGCGCCTCGGGGTGGGCATGGTGCTGCTGAACGCGGTGCTCGACTATCTCCTCATGCAGGTCTTCGGCACGGTCGGCATCGCGCTGGCGACCTCGATCGTGGCGACCATTAATGTGGGAACGCTGCTGTGGCTGTTGCGCCGCCGGTTGGGCGCGATCGATGGGCGGCGGCTGCTGCGAACGGGAATGCGGGCCGCGGCCGCGGCGGCAGCAGCCGCGGGGGCGATGGTGATCGCCGCGGCGAAGCTGGGTCCGCCGGCCGGCGCCGCATTGCTGGCCGGCCAAATCGTTCAGGTAGGAGGCGCGACCCTGATTGGGGCCGTGACCTACCTGCTGGTATGCTGGCTGCTGCGGGTCGAGGAACTGCAGGTGATCCGCGGGCTGCTCCGGCGGGCGGGGCCGGACGCCGCGCGTTGACAGCGCGTTTTCGCGGATGTTATCGTGAACCAATGACGATTAGCACTCGGCGTGAATGAGTGCTAACCGGCGCCAGGGAAGGGACGGTTCGAGCGTGGCGCAACTTGACGGACGCAAAGAGGATATCCTCCGGGCCGTCATCGAGGAGCACATTCAGACGGCGGAACCCGTAGGGTCGGAAACCGTTGTCCACCGGCTCCGGTTGAGCGTCAGCTCGGCGACCATCCGCAACGAGATGGCGGCCCTCGAAGACGGCGGCTATCTCTCTCATCCGCACACGTCGGCGGGCCGCGTGCCGACGGACCGAGGCTACCGGCTGTACGTCGATGCGGTGATCAAAGAGGTGCGCCTGACAGCGCAGGAACGGGCCCGGGTGCGCCGTCCGGTGGCCGCGATGACCGAAGGGCCCGGCCGGATCGCCGAGGAGGTGGCGCGGACGCTTGCCGCGGTGACCGACTACGCATCGGTGGTCGCGCCGCCCCGTGCCGGCAACCTCGTGTTCAAACACATTCACTTCATGCCGTTTGCCTCGTCCCACGTCATGGCCGTGATCGTGACCAACGCGGGGGTCACCGAAGGCAAGATGCTCGACCTGCCCGAGCCGCTGGAGCCCGAAGATTTGGACCGTCTCTCCCAAATGGTCAGCCGGCGGCTGGAAGGCCATACGCTCGGCGATGTCAGCGACGAGTTGCTGGCCGAGGTGGTGCATGAAGCCGCCTGGGAGCAGCGCGTCGTGCGCGAGCTCGCCGGCTGGCTGCGCCGTCACCTGCCCGCGGCCCAGCGCCGGGTGGTCACCGATGGGACCGCCAACATTCTCAAGCAACCCGAGTTCCAGGACGTGCGCGCTGCGCAGCCCGTGCTGCTGGCGTTGGAGCGCGAGGACATCTTTGCGGATCTCCTGCACCACACCTCCGGTCAGCAGGTATGGATCACGATCGGCCGGGAGAACCGGTACGAAGCCCTCCACGGCTGCAGCGTCGTGGCGGCGACCTACGGTCCCACCGACCGGCCGGCCGGGGCGCTGGGCATCGTCGGACCAACACGCCTGAAGTACGCGAAGGCGATTGCCATGGTGCGGTACCTCGCGCAGAGCCTCAGCGACGCGCTGCAAGACACGGCCTAGCGGGACGATGCGCGATTACTACGAGGTCCTGGGCGTGGACCGCACCGCGTCGGCGGAGGAGATCAAGCGAGCATTCCGCGCTCTGGCCCGTGAACACCACCCCGACGTAAAGCAGAACGACCCCCAGGCCGACGAGCAGTTCAAGGCGATCAACGAGGCCTACCAGGTGCTGGGTGACCCCCAGCGCCGCGCTCAGTATGACCGGTTCGGAACGGCCCAGCCGTTTGCGGGATTCGGTGACATCGGCGGCGGTGGGTTCGGTCCGCTGGACAGCCTGTTCGACATGTTCTTCGGGGGCCAGCGGGCGCGCTCCGATCCGCGTGCTCCCGAACGGGGCGCGGATCTACGGTTCGATCTGGAACTTCCCCTGGAGGAAGCCGCCTCGGGCATCGAGCGCACCGTCGATGTGGAGCGGCTCGAGACGTGTCCGGCATGCTTCGGCACCGGGGCGGAGCGCGGCTCGTCTCCGGAGCGATGTCCGACCTGCGGCGGCGCCGGCGAGGTACGCTACGCGCAGCGCACGGTGTTTGGGACCTTCGCCCAGGTCGGCCCGTGCTCGACGTGCGGAGGGAGAGGTGAAGTGATCCGCCGTCCGTGCAAGGAGTGCGGAGGAACGGGGAAGAGTGCCGTGCACCGCGAGCTGACCATCAAGGTGCCGGCGGGCGTGGACGATGGCACGCGGCTGCGGCTGTCCGGGGAAGGGGAGGCGGGCTCGCGCGGCGGCGAGCGCGGCGATCTCTACGTGTTCATCCATCTGCTCCCGCATCCGGTCTTCCAGCGCCGCGGGGCCGATTTGTTCTGCACGGTCCCGGTATCGATCGTGCAGGCGACCCTCGGCGATGAGATCCAGGTGCCCGCGATTGATGGACCCGAGCCGCACACGCTCCCTGCGGGCACGCAGCCGGGAACGGTCCTGACGCTTCGCGGGAAAGGCATGCCCACCATGCGCGGCGGTCACGGCAGCCTGCACGCAACGATCGACGTGGAAATCCCCACGCATCTGACCGCCGACCAGCAGCGGCTGCTCGTGGAGTTCGCGAAAGCGCGCGGCGAGGTCGTCAAACCGCAGAAGAAGAAGTTTTCGGACAAAGTGAAGGATCTGCTGCAGTGACCGATCCGTGAAGTGGGTCGAAATCACGATCACGACCGCCCCGCCTGCCGTCGAAGCCATCGCCAATATCCTCCTGGAGTGCCGCACCGGCGGCATTGTGGAAGAGCACCCCTCGCCGGGCAGTGTGGTGCTGCGCGGGTATCTGCCCGTCGGCCCCGCGGTTGACGTCACCCTGGCGGCCATCGCCCGCCGCGTCCACGCGCTGCCGGCCTTCCATCTCGACATCGGACCC
Source organism: bacterium (assembly GCA_036505015.1). Taxonomy (GTDB): domain Bacteria; phylum Sysuimicrobiota; class Sysuimicrobiia; order Sysuimicrobiales; family Kaftiobacteriaceae; genus DASXUC01. Next base: position 29,529 of record DASXUC010000100.1, read on the forward strand.
GGCCGCATCGCGACCCACGTCATGGAAGATGCAGGATGGGCGAACGCCTGGAAGATGCACTTCAAGCCATTCGGGGTCGGCGCGCGCTTCTGGATCAAGCCGACCTGGGATCCTGACCCGGTGCCGCCCGGCCGCATTGCCATCGAACTGGACCCCGGGATGGCCTTCGGCAGTGGACTGCATGCATCGACGCAGCTCTGCCTGATCGTGCTGGACGAGCGCCTGCGTCCCGGGGCGCGGGTGATCGACGTCGGCACAGGTTCCGGCATCCTCGCCATCGCCGCGGCCAAGCTCGGGGCGGCGTCGGTGCTCGCGCTCGATAATGATCCCGTCGCGGTGGACGTGGCGCGGCAGAATGCGGCGCACAACGGCGTCTCCGATCGGATCGACGTCCGGGCGGCCTCGCTGCTCGAGGGCATCGTGACGCCGGCCGATGTCATCACGGCCAACCTCACGGCAGAGATCCACTTCGACTTGCTGCCCGCAGCCGCATCGCACCTGGGCGCCGGCGGCCTACTGGTGGCCTCGGGCATCATTGCCGACAAGGTCTTCGAGATCCGCGCCGTCGCCGCCGCCGAGGGTTATCGGTTGCTCGAGGAGCGGAAGGACGCGGAGTGGCACTGTCTGGTCCTGGCGCGGGGGTGATGCGCCGGTTTTTCGTGCCACCCGGCTCCGTGTCCGCGGATCGCGTGACGCTCACGGGTTCTGAGGCGCATCATCTCGCCGTAGTGGTGCGTCTGCGCGCCGGTGATTCGGTGATCCTGTTTGATGGGTCCGCAGTGGAGTACGCGACCCTGCTGGAACGTGTAACCCCCGAGGCTGTCAGCGGCCGCGTGATTGAACGTCGAGCGGCGCCTGTCCCTCAGCCCCGCCTCACCCTCGTGCAGGGGGTCCCGAAAGGGACCAAGATGGATCAGATCATCAGGATGGGCACGGAACTCGGCATCGCGGAATTCCTCCCGGTGCGTACCGCCCGCTCGGTGGCGGAATCCCCGCGGCGGGTCGAACGGTGGCGGAGGATCGCCGTCGCATCCGCCAAGCAGTCCACCCGTGCCGATCTCCCCGTCGTGCACGTCCCCACGCCTTTTCCGACCGCGCTGGAGATGGTGGGGGCTGCCGACCTGCTGGTGGTGCTGTGGGAAGGCGAGAGCGCGCACACGCTGGGCCAGGTGCTGGCGCCGCGCCAGGTCCCTGCGCGAGCGGCGCTGATCGTCGGGCCCGAGGGCGGCCTGGAGTCCGGCGAAGTCGACGCCGCCGTCGCCGCCGGCGCCGTGCCCGCGACCCTCGGGCCGTTGATTCTGCGGACCGACACAGCCGGGGTCGCCGCTGCGGCGATGGTATTCTACGAGTTCGCCCTCCGGCGGACCTGAGACCCCGTTCATGGTTCGTCGTTCGTCGTTCATCGTCAGACCGCATCCACGAACCACGAACGATGAACGATGAACCACGAACGATGAACGATGAACGAATCCAATGCAGGAAAGCCAGCCATGGGTTCCGAACCCTCGTGACCTAGGAAGCAGGAGCAGCCATTAACGGTACCCCGGGAGGGACCATGGTTGCTAGGTCAAGACGCATCGATGCGTGAGCCCCATCCACCCGGGGGCTCATTTTTTGTGCCGTCAGTTGCATCTTTATTCATCACTGGGTATTATTATTCACGGTCCCATGAGGTCGTCCTAGCATGAACGGTCAGCGCGCCTTCCTGGTGCTCGAAGACGGAGCGGTCTTTCCCGGAGTCCGCCTGGGGGCTGGAGGCGATGCGCTCGGTGAGGTCGTGTTCACCACCAGCATGACCGGGTACCAGGAGGTGATCAGCGATCCTTCGTACCGCGGGCAAATCGTGGTCATGGCCTACCCGCTGATCGGCAATTACGGCTTCAGCATCCAGGCCTGGGAATCTGCGGGTCCGCACGTTGCCGGATTGATTGTGCGCGAAGCATCGGAGATCGTATCCCATCACCTGTCCGCCGAGCGCCTCGATACCTTCCTCTCGCGTCACGGCGTCAGCGGTCTGGCGGGTGTCGACAGCCGGCGCCTGGTGCGCCATCTGCGCATGCACGGCCTGCAGCGGGGCGTGATCACCGAAGCCGCCGGCGAGGAGGCGGTCGCGCGCGCGGGGGCGATTCCGGCGATCCACGAGCAGGATCTGGTTGCCCAGGTCTCGCGGCGCACCCCGGCGGTCCTGAGCGGACGTGGACCGCGGATTGCGATCATCGACTGCGGGGTCAAGGCGGGCATCGTCGATGCGCTGCGGCGCCGCGGCTGCGAGGTCGTCCTGCTGCCGCACACGGTCACGCTCGAGGACGTACGCGGTCTCACCCCCGCCGGCGTGGTGGTCTCCAACGGTCCGGGCGACCCGGCGGTGCTGGTGCCGACGATGCGCACCGTCGCCGGTCTGCTGGAGCACTATCCGCTGATGGGCATCTGCCTGGGCCATCAACTGCTCGCCCTTGCCCTGGGTGGCCGCACGTACAAACTCAAATTCGGGCACCGCGGCAGCAACCAGCCCGTCCTGGAACTGGCGACCGGCCGGGTCTCGATCACCACCCAGAACCACGGCTACGTGGTGGATGAGTCGCTCCCGGAAAGCGCCGAGATCACGCACGTGAACCTGAATGACGGCACCGTGGAAGGGCTGCGCCACCGTCTGCGTCCCGTCTTCTCGGTGCAGTACCACCCGGAAGGTCGTCCCGGACCGGCGGATGCCGAGTTTCTCTACGATCGGTTCCTCGCGCTCGTCGCCGATCACGCCGCCCATCCCGCGATTGCCGCGGGAGTGGAATCGTGAGGCGCGCCGATATCCGCAAAGTGCTCGTAATCGGCTCGGGCCCCATCATCATCGGCCAGGCGGCGGAGTTCGACTACTCCGGGACGCAGGCGTGCCGCGCGCTGGCCGAGGAGGGCATCGAGGTCGTGCTCGTCAACAGCAATCCGGCGACGATCATGACCGACGTCGAAGTCGCCGACCGCGTGTACGTGGAACCGCTGACCGTGGAGTTCCTCAGCGAGATCATCGCCCAGGAACGCCCCGGCGGTATGCTGGGCACGCTGGGCGGGCAAACGGGCCTCAACCTCACACTGGCGCTCGCGGAATCCGGAGTGCTGCGCCGCTACGGCGTCGAACTGCTCGGGACGCCGCTGGAGTCGATCCGCAACGCCGAGGACCGGGAGCGCTTCCGCGATGCGATGCTGGCCCTGGGGGAGCCCGTGCTGCACAGCATGACCGCGACGGATCTCCCCGACGCACTGGCGGCCGCCGCCGGCATCGGCTACCCGGTGGTGGTGCGGCCGGCATTCACGCTGGGAGGCACGGGCGGCGGGATCGCCGGCGATCCGAATGAGCTCACCGCGACCGCGCGGCGGGGGCTGGCGGCCAGCCCGATCCACCAGGTGTTGATCGAGCAGTCCGTGCTCGGCTGGAAGGAAATCGAGTACGAAGTGATGCGGGACGCGGCGGGGACGTGCATCACGGTCTGCAACATGGAGAACCTGGACCCGATGGGGGTGCATACGGGCGACAGTATCGTGGTCGCTCCGTCGCAGACGCTCAGCGATACGGACTACCAGCGGCTGCGCACGGCCGCGCTGAAAATCATCGCCGGGCTGGGCATCGCCGGCGGGTGCAACATCCAGTTCGCGCTGGACCCGCACAGCGACGCGTACTACGTGATCGAGGTCAACCCCCGCGTGTCGCGCTCATCGGCACTCGCCAGCAAGGCGACCGGGTACCCGATCGCCCGCGTCGCCGCCAAGATTGCGATTGGCCTGCGCCTGGACGAGATTCCCAATCGCGTCACGGGTGTGACTGTGGCCGCGTTCGAGCCGGCGCTGGACTACGTCGTGGTCAAGATTCCGCGGTGGCCGTTCGACAAGTTTTCCGCGATGGACCGGCGGCTGGGCACGCAGATGAAGGCCACCGGCGAGGTGATGGCGATCGGCCGCACCTTCCCCGAGGCGTTGATGAAGGCCGTGCGATCGCTGGACATGCGGGCGACCGGCCTGATGCTCCCGCAGTCACGGGGGTGGGGGGACGCCGAATTGGTGCGGCTGCTTGCAGAGCCCACGGACGTGCGGTTGTTCGCGGTCGCCGAAGCGCTGCGCCGGAACTGGACGGTCGAAACGGTCTCAGAGGTGTCGGCGATCGACCGCTACTTTGTGGCCCAGGTGGGCCGCATCATTGCCTGCGAGCAGCGCCTGGCGAACGGGACCGTGTTGCTGCGCGAGGCCAAGACCCTGGGGTTCTCCGACGCCGCCGTTGCCGCGTGCACCGGAGGCACCGAAGCGGCCGTGCGTGCGCAGCGCCGTGCGGAAGGCATCACGCCGGTCTACAAAGTCGTGGACACCTGTGCCGGCGAGTTTCCGGCAGCCACGCCGTACTACTACTCAACCTACGAGGAAGAAGATGAACCCCCACAGCCGGCCCGGCCTCGCATCCTCGTCCTTGGGTCGGGGCCCATTCGGATCGGGCAAGGCATCGAGTTCGACTACTCCACCGTCCATGCGGTGCGGGCGCTGCGCGAGGCGGGGTATGAAGCAGTCATCATCAACAATAATCCCGAGACCGTCAGCACGGATTTTGACATCTCCGACCGGCTGTACTTCGAACCGCTGACGCTGGAGGATGTCCTTCACGTCATCGACCGCGAGCAGCCCGAGGGCGTCCTGGTGCAGTTCGGCGGGCAGACGGCCCTCAATCTGGCTGGTCCGCTGGCGGCCGCGGGCGTACGGGTCCTCGGCACCTCCGTCGAGTCTCTCGACGTTTCCGAAGACCGTCAGAAATTCTACGAGCAGCTGGCCGGACTCGGCATTCCGTGCCCGGAGGGTGGGGCGACGACGACATTCGAAGGGGCGCAGGCGCTGCTCCGGCAGACGGGCTTGCCGGTGCTGGTGCGCCCGTCCTACGTCCTGGGGGGCCGGGGTATGGAGATCGCGGAGACCACAGACCAGGCGCTGGCGGCGGTCGTGTCGGTGTTGGCGGCCGATGCGTCGCACCCGGTATTGATTGACCGGTTCGTTCCGGGGTTGGAGATCGAAGTCGATGCGATTTGCGACATCGATAACGTCTTGATCCCTGGCATCATGGAACACGTGGAGCCGTCGGGCATCCATTCGGGAGACAGCATCGCCGTGTTCCCGGCGCAGCATGTGCCTGAACAGGCCGCCGAGCGCCTTGTCGAGATCGCCGCATCGCTCTCGAGGGTCCTGCGCATCCGTGGATTTCTCAACCTGCAGTGCGTCTACGACGGGCACACGGTCTACGTGCTGGAGGCCAACCTTCGGGCCAGCCGCACGGTGCCGTTTGTCAGCAAAGCCGTCGGGGTGCCGCTCGTGCAGATCGCGACGCGGGTCATGCTTGGCGACTCGCTGTCCGAGCTCGGGTTCCCCGGGATTTACCGGTTGCCGCCGCCGGCGCGGGTGGCGGTCAAAGCGCCGGTGTTCTCCATGGAGAAACTCATCGATGCTGAAGCGGCCCTGGGACCGGAGATGCGGTCCACGGGCGAAGTGATGGGACTGGACACAGATGCGGTCGGAGCGCTCTCCCGCGCGCTGCTGGCGGCGGGGCTGACCGTCCGGCATGGCTCGGTCTTCGCATCCATTGCCGACAGAGAGAAGCTCCTCGCGGTTCCGGTGCTGCGGGCTTTCGCGGATCTGGGGTTCCGGCTCATCGCCACGCCGCAAACCGCCGCCGCGATGGCCGCCGCCGGATTGGACGTGCAGGCCGACGACCCGGCACACGCCATGAGCGAGGGCGGGGTGGGGTTGGTCATCAACACGCCGACCCGCGGACAGGACCCATCGCGATCGGGGTTCGCTTTACGCCGGCTGGCCCTCGAACGACGCGTGCCGTGTGTGACCTCTCTGGAAACCGCTCACGCCATCGCCCTCGTCCTCGCCGCCCGCCGCGCTGGTCCTCCCGCGGTGCAGCCGCTGGCCGGACCTGCCCCGAACTAGAAGCCTCCGGTCTGGGATCGCACGAACATGATGTCGAGGTTGCCAGGCGTGTCGTCTTCCCAGACCGCGAAGACATCCCGCCCGGCTGTCAGGAGCCGGGGATTGCCGGAGTTGCCGGTGCTGCCGACGCTTCCGCTCAGGTTGACGGTGGTCCCAAAACTGGTCCCGGCATTGGTCCCGCGCCGGTAGAAAATGTTGGTCGGAACTGATGTCGAGCCCGGGGGCGAGATCCAGGCGACGTGGATATCGGTACCGGACAGGAGCCAGGAGATGGGACCAGGCCGGCCGAACCAGCCCAGGCCGTCAGCGATGTGCGTGAAGGTGGACCACGTGGCACCACCGTCGACGGATCTGACGTACGAGATGTACTTGGCGCGCGCTCCCTGATTTGCGTTCCAGATCACGAACACGTACGTACCGTTGACAATGATCTCAGGGTACGTGGAGTCGTAACTCAGATCGCCCTGCGAGAGAACATGGATGCCCCCATCGAATGTCGCACCGGAGTCGTTTGACCAGGTGTACACCGCGAGGTAGTGGTCGGGAGGGGAAGGGTACGCATAGGCGGCCATAGACCAGACGACATACACGTTGGGGATCGCCACCGCCATCCTCGGTGCCTGTCTGTAGTAATCCGTAATGGAGGCATTGACGCGGACCGGTGGAGAAAAGTTGGCCCCGCCGTCTGTTGATTTTGTGAAGTAGATCGAGTTCGCCGTCCCTCCCATCCACAGCGCGAACACGTAGGGACCGGACGCCGAGAGTGACAGTTCCTGAGCCCCAGCGGAGTAAGCGCCGGCGATACTGACCGCGCCGGAAAAACTCTGCCCGCCATCGTTCGACCGTCTGAAACAAATGCCGGCGCAGGCGGAATTTGTGCTCTGCCAGGCGACGTAGACATTACGACCTGAAACGGCGATACGAGGTGCGCGAGACGTGCCGCCGGGCGGCGAGAGAGTGACGAGAGGTTGGAACGTCGCTCCCCCGTCTGTGGATTTCCGCAGGAAAATGTGCGCGTCCGCGGGCAAATCGATCCACTCCGACCATGCCAGAAAGAGGAAGCGCCCGGTGAAGTTCCAGTCGTACTCGAGGACGTAGCCCGGCGACTGCGACACATTGACCGCCGGGTTCCACGTCATTCCCGTATCGGGGGAGCGGCGCATGAAGATCTGGTCGCTTCCGGGTGTCGTGTCCTGCCACGCGGCCATAAGCGTCACGCCGTTGAGGCCCAACGTCGGGTTGTACGAGCGGCCGGCCGTATTGGACAGGTTCACTGCCGACAGGGCGAAGGCCCGTGGACCCTTCGATGCCAGCGTGGCGAGTACGACCAGCATCGCGAGCCCGAAGATGCGGCGACGTCGAGTGCGCATGAATGCAAAGCCTCCGATCGATCCGGTTTCATCTTAGAACGTTTTTCCCAAAAAATGCCAAGTCGAGGCCACCAACGACTACGATCCGGCGCTTCGCCTGTTGCATTTTTATTCGGAACTGAGTATCATTATGCGTAACGCTTTCTCCCTGGTTCTGGAGGCGCTGTGGCCGTTCGGGTCAGCATTATTGGCGCGTCAGGGTACGGCGGCGGGGAACTGGCCCGCCTGCTGCTGGGACACTCCGAGGTCGAGCTCGTGCACCTCACGGCCGAAACCAAGGCCGGCGAGGCGATGGCCGACCTTTATCCCAACCTGCGCGCGTTCACCGACCTGATCACCGAGCCCACCGACCTGGAACGGATCGGACGTGATTCCGACGTCGTGTTTCTTGCGCTGCCCAACGGCAAGGCGATGGAACTGGTCCCGGCACTGGTTCCCCACGTCCGCGTCGTGGACCTGGGGGCAGACTTTCGGTTTTCTGACGCGCAGGTCTATGAGCAGTGGTACAAGATGCCGCATCGCAGCCCGGAGCTGCTGGAACGGGCAACCTATGGGTTGACCGAGTTCCGGCGCAGCGAGATCCGGCGTGCCGAGATCGTCGGCAATCCCGGCTGCTATCCAACGGCGGCGCTGATCGCGATATTGCCGCTGGTGCAGTCCGGGCATGTGCGCGCCGGAGGGATCATCGTTGACGCCAAATCCGGCGTGTCAGGAGCGGGGCGGGGGGTGTCGCTGGCGACGCATTTCTCGGAAGTCAACGAGAACGTCAAGCCCTACAACGTGGCCGCGCACCGCCACACGCCGGAGATCGAGCAGGAACTCGCGCGCCAGGCCGGGATGCCTGCGGCGGTGACCTTCACGCCGCACCTGATTCCCATGACCCGCGGCATTCTCGCCACCGTGTACGCCACACTGACGAAGCCGCTCGCCGCCGCCGAGGCGACCAATGTCCTGCTGGAGACCTACGCCGGAGAGCCGTTTGTGCGGGTGCTGACGGACGGCCTGCCGCAGACCAAGGCGACGTACGGCTCCAACCTCTGCGACGTCGCGGTGCGGGTCGATCAACGGAACAATGTGGCAATCGCGATGGCGGCGCTGGACAACCTCGTGAAGGGCGCAAGTGGCCAGGCCGTCCAGAACATGAACGTGATGCTTGGCTTTCCTGAAGATCTCGGGCTGCGGCAGCCGGCACTCTACCCCTAACCCCCGTGGGTCGTTGATCGTTGGTCGTCCATCGTAGTGACCAACTACCAACGACCAACGGTACGTGGAGGTGGCATATGGTGATGCAGGCGGAGACGTTTCGGAGAATCGAGGGCGGCATCATAGCGCCGAAGGGTTTCAGAGCGGTCGGGATTCATTGCGGGATCAAGAGCGCGAAGAAAGATCTGGCATTGATCGTGTCCGACACGCTGGCGGTGGCCGCCGGAATGTTTACCACCAACGCCGTGAAGGCCGCGCCGGTGCTGCTGAGCCAGGAGCGGATCCAGAGCGGCGCGGCGCAGGCGATCGTCGTCAACAGCGGCAATGCAAACGCCTGCACGGGTACCCAGGGGATGGCCGATGCGCGTGAGATGGCGGCGCTGACCGCCGGGGCGCTGGACATCGCCGAGGAGTTCGTCCTCGCCGCCAGCACGGGGATCATTGGCGTACCGCTGCCGATGGCTCCGATTCGCCGCGGCATTCCCGCTGCCGCCGCCGGCCTGGAGCGAGACGGCACCTCCGCCGCCGAGGCTATCCTGACGACGGACGCATTTCCCAAGACGGCCGCGGTGCGCGTTGAGCTCGACGGCGTGCCGGTCACGATCGGCGGGATGGCCAAGGGGGCGGGAATGATTCACCCGCAGATGGCGACGACACTGTGCTTCCTGACGACCGATGCCGTCCTGCCGCCGCCGCTGCTGCGGGCGGCACTACGGGCGGCGATCGACCGCTCATTCAACTGCATCTCCGTCGACGGCGATACCAGCACCAACGACACGGTGATCCTGCTGGCCAATGGCGCGGCGCGGACCCCGGCACTCACGGAGGACAGCGAGGCCTTCGCCCGGTTCAATTCGGCGCTGGCGGACCTGACGACGTCGCTGGCGCGGATGATCGTGCGAGACGGCGAGGGCGCCAGCAAGGTTGTCACCCTGACCGTCAAGGGAGCGCGCTCCGCCGGGGAAGCGAAGGCGGCGGCCGGTGCTGTGATGACGTCGCCGCTGGTGAAGACCGCGATCTACGGTGCGGAGCCGAACTGGGGCCGGGTACTGGCCGCGGTCGGCCGGTCGGGTGCATCGGTCCGCGAGGACCGGGTGTCGATCTGGATCGGGGGACATCAAGTGGTCGGCGGAGGCATCGCGGTCGGGGATCCTGCACCGGCGGGCGCCGCGATGCGGATGCGGGAATTCGAGATCGTCGTGGACCTCGGCCTGGGCGACGGGACGTTCACGGGATGGATGTCGGATCTGAACGAAGCATACGTGAAGATCAATGCGGGATACATGACCTAACGTTCGTGGTTCATCGTTCCTGGTTCGTCGATGATCGATGAATCATGAACGAAGAACGGCTCTGCCTGGAGCGAGATATGGCCTCTCAGACAAACGCGGCGATAGATCTGGGCGCGTCGCTGGCGCAGGCGCTGCGCTACGTGAACGCCTGGAAGAGCAAGACCGTCGTCGTCAAGTACGGCGGCAGCATCATGATGTCCGGCACGCCCCCCGGCGGCGACGGAGCGGAGCAGGCCGGTCCCGACGGCACACAACGAGTCGAGGAGGGCACCGTCGTCGAAGATCTGGTGCTGCTCAAAGGCTCCGGTGTGGCCCCCGTGTTGGTGCACGGCGGCGGACCGGAGATCACCAAGATCCTCGAGCGATTGGGAAAACCCAGCCGGTTTGTCGACGGGCTGCGCGTGACCGACACCGAAACGATGGATGTCGTCGAGATGGTGCTGGCCGGGCGAGCGAACAAGGCGCTGGTCTCGTCGATCGCGGCCGCGGGGGGGACCGCGGTCGGCATCAGCGGCAAGGATGGCAAGGTCTTTCAGGCCAGACCAATCAGCGGCCGGGAAGACCTCGGACAGGTAGGCGAGGTAGAGACGGTGGACACGCGGCTGGTGCAGCTGCTGTCCTCTTCGGAGTTCATCCCGGTCATCGCCTCGATCGGGATCGGTCCGGGGGGTGAAAGTTACAACCTCAACGCCGATCACGCGGCCGGGGCGCTGGCCGCGGCGCTCGGGGCGAGCAAGTTCATCCTGCTGACCGACGTCCCCGGCATCTATCGAGACGGCGATGCTCCCGGGTCGCTGATCTCGGTACTCCGCGCGGCCGACGCGCAGCAGTTGATCGCGGATCGGATCATTTCGCGGGGGATGATTCCGAAGGTCGAATCATGTCTTGCCGCGCTGGCGGCGGGGGTTCCGACCGCGCACATCATCAGCGGGCGCATTCCCCATGCGCTGCTGGTCGAGCTGTTCACCGAAGAAGGTGTGGGAACCATGCTGGTGCCGTAGTCACGATTCACTATTCACTTGTAGCTGGGAAGGGAGTACGTGATGAGAACGCACACCGCATCGGAGATGAGCGAGAAGTATCTGATGAGCACCTACCGCCGGCAGCCGGTGGCGTTCGCCTCCGGCCGCGGTGCGCGGGTCACGGATGTGGACGGCAAGGAGTATCTCGACTTCGTGGCGGGCATCGCGGTGAGCGCGCTGGGGCACAGCCATCCGGCCCTGGTGCAAGCGATTCAGACGCAGGCCGCGCGTCTGCTGCACGTCAGCAACCTCTATCTGATCCCGGAGCAGGCCCTGGCGGCGCGATGGCTGGTCGAACATTCGGCGCTGGACCGGGTGTTCTTCTGCAACAGCGGAGCCGAAGCGATCGAAGCCGCCATCAAGCTGGCGAGAAAATACGCCAGCGCGCAGGGCAGCGGCCGGTTCGAGATCATCGTCGCCGAGCACTCCTTCCACGGCCGCACGCTGGCCGCGCTTGCGGCGACGGCGCAGCCGAAGTATCAGCAGGGGTTTGAGCCCCTACCTCCCGGGTTCATTCCGGTGCCGCTGAATGATCTCGCCGCGCTGCGCGCAGCGATCGGTCCTTCGACGTGTGCGGTGATGCTGGAACCTGTGCAGGGTGAAGGAGGAGTCCAGCCGGCCGAGCCCGACTACCTGCGCGCGGTGCGCCGCCTGTGCGATGAGGCCGGACTGCTGCTCATCCTCGATGAGATTCAGACCGGGGTCGGGCGGACGGGCAAGTTGTTTGCCTACGAGCACACGGGGATCGTGCCCGACATCCTGACGCTGGCCAAAGGCCTCGGCGGGGGGTTCCCCATCGGCGCGCTCCTGGCCAAGGAGGGAGTCGCCGCCGCATTTCATCCCGGCGACCACGGCTCGACGTTCGGCGGGAACCCGCTGGCCTGCACTGCGGCACTGGCGGTGCTGACCACGATCGAGAAAGAGCGTCTGGTCGACAATGCCGCCAACGTCGGCAGCTACTTGATGACGCGGCTGCGCGCGCTCGCCGAGTCTCATCCCGTCATCAGCGGTGTGCGGGGGTGGGGCTTGATGGTCGGCGTCGAGCTGGGCATGGAGGCTCCTCCCATCGTCGAGGCCTGCCGCGCGCACGGGCTGCTGATCAACGCGGTGCAACCGACGACGCTGCGGCTGGTCCCCCCGCTGGTCATTACGCCCGCGGACGTGGACGAGGCCATCGGCATCCTGGATACCGTGCTGGCTTCGATGCCGCAGCCGGCGACGACCTGAGGGCCCGTTCGTCGTTCGGCGTTCGTCGTTCATCGAGAGGGCACGCGTCGTAACGCTGAACGCTGAACCATGAACGATGATCGGACCTTAATGAGGAGACGGAATATGGATGCGCCCCGGAAAGTAATACTCGCCTACAGCGGTGGTCTCGACACCTCGGTCATCATCCCCTGGCTGAAAGAGCACTACGGCTGCGAGGTGATCGCCGCGATCGTAGACGTGGGCCAGCCGGAGGACGTTGCGGCCATCCGGAATAAGGCACTGGCCAGCGGCGCCGACGGGGCGCGTGTGCTCGACGTGCGCGAGGAATTTGCCAGTGACTTCATCTTTCCGGCCCTGCGGGCCAACGCTGTGTATGAAGGGCAGTACCTGCTGGGGACCGCGCTGGCGCGGCCGTTGATCGCCAAGACGCAGATCGAGGTCGCACTGGCGGAGGGGGCAGACGCGGTCGCGCACGGCTGCACGGGGAAAGGGAACGATCAGGTCCGCTTCGAGCTGGCGTACCAGGCCCTCGCGCCACAGCTCCGGGTGATCGCCCCGTGGCGGGAGTGGACGCTGGCATCGCGCGAGGATGAGATCGAGTATGCGACCGCCCACGGCATCCCCGTGCCGGCGACGAGGGAGAAACCGTACAGCGTTGATCAGAATCTCTGGCATCGCAGCGTGGAGGCGGGCGTGCTGGAGGATCCCTGGCAGGAGGCCCCGGCCGATGTCTACACGCTTACGGCGCCGCCGGAGCGCGCCCCCGATCAGCCGGCGTACGTGGAAATTGAGTTTGCAGACGGCGCACCGGTCGCCCTCGACGGCACGGCGATGGCGCCGGTCGCGCTCATCCAGGAGTTGAACCGAGTGGGCGGACTGCACGGGGTCGGCCGCACGGACATGGTCGAGAACCGCCTGGTGGGCATCAAGTCGCGCGGGGTCTACGAGACGCCGGGCGGCACGATCCTGCAGGCGGCCCACCGCGGCCTGGAGTCCATCACCCTGGACCGGGACAGCGCGCACTATGCCGCGCTGATCGCACCGCGCTACGCGGAGCTGATCTACTATGGGCAATGGTACTCGCCTTTGCGCGTCGCCTTCGACGGCTTCCTGACCGTCTCGCAGCGCACCGTCGCCGGCACGGTGAGGCTGAAACTCTTCAAAGGGACCTGCGCCGTCGCCGGCCGGCGCTCGCCCTATTCGCTGTACGACCCTGATCTCGCCACCTTCGGCAAGGATGCGGTCTACGACCAGAAAGATGCCAGAGGCTTCATCAACCTCTGGGGTCTGCCGACCCGCACGTTCGCCGGCGTCAATCCCGGCCTGATCCGGACCCAGCTGCGCCAGCCCGTGAAATGACGGAGTTCGGAGGTCCAGGGGCCGGGGAATCCGGCGGACACCGGATGTGGGGCGGCCGGTTCACCGAGCCGACCGACCCGCGCATCCTGGAATTCACCGCCTCATTTGGCACGGACAGGCGCCTGCTGGAATGGGATCTCATCGGCAGCATCGCCCACGCGACGATGCTCGGTGAGACCGGCATCCTCCCTCCGGGCGACGCGCACCGGATCGTTGCGGGTCTGCGCGGGATCGCCGCCGACGTACGCGATGGACGTGTTGCCGTCGGGGGACCCTTCGAGGACGTCCACTCATTCATCGAAGCCACCTTGTACGAGCGGATCGGGCCCGCTGCGGGGGGGCTGCATACCGCCCGCAGCCGGAACGACCAGGTGGCGACCGCGTTCCGCCTGTGGGTGAAGGACGCCGCGGCCACGCTGGCCGGCACCATCGTGGCGCTGATGTCGGCGCTGCGAAGTCGGGCCGCCGAGACCGCTGGGGTCATCCTACCTGCCTTCACGCACCTCCAGCACGCGCAGCCGGTGCGGTTGGGCCACTATCTGCTGGCGCAGTTCTGGGCGCTCGAGCGCGATGTCGATCGGTTGGCGGACTGCTACCGCAGGGCGGACGTCCTGCCGCTCGGCGCCGGCGCGATCGCCGGGGTCTCCTATCCGATCGACCGAGCGCGCGCGGCCGAGTTGCTGGGGTTTGCCGCTGTGACGGACAACAGTATCGATGCGGTCGGGGATCGGGATTTCGCCGTGGACCTGGCCGCCGCTGTGGCCCTCCTCATGGTCCACCTGTCCCGCTGGGGAAATGATCTGGTGCTCTGGGCGTCGGATGAGTTTGGGTTTATCCGTCTCGCCGACCGCATCGCCACCGGCAGCAGCATCATGCCGCAGAAGAAGAACCCCGATGCGGCGGAGTTGATCCGCGGGCGGGCCGGCCGCGCGCTGGGGGCGCTCGTCGCCCTGCTGGACGTGTTGAAAGGGCTGCCTGCGGGCTACAACAGCGATCTGCAGGAGGACAAGGACATCATCTTCGGCACGGTCGACCTGGCGACAGCCTCGGTGCGGACGATGGGGGTGCTGCTGGACGGGTTGACGTTTGACGAGCAGCGGATGCGCGAGGCCGCGGCGCGCGGGCTCATCACGGCCACCGAGGTCGCCGACTACCTCACGCGCAAGGGGCTGCCCTTTCGCGACGCGCACCGGCTGGCCGGCGACGTCGTGCGGGCTGCGGCCGGACGGCACTGTCAGATCTATGATCTCCCGCTCGACGCGTTCCGGCAGGTCAGCCCGTTGTTCGAATCCGACATCCTCGATGCGGTCACGCTGGAAGCGGCGGTAGAAGCGAAGGACGTGCCCGGCGGCACTGGGGCGCGGGTGCTGCGCGAACAGTTGGAGGCGGCGCAGCGACGCCAGGGCGCGCGGGAGCAGTGGTGCCGGAGCGCATCCGCCGCCGCCGGCCGCGGGCGCGGCCTGCTGCAGGAGGTGTGATGGCCGGGACGGCCGATCGGACGAGAAGGATCCTCCGGGTCATCGAGCGGGCGCCGATTCAGACGCAAGACGAGCTGGTGGCGGCGCTGCGGCGCGAGGGCGTGGCGGTGACCCAGGCGACCGTCAGCCGCGACATCAAGCGTCTGGGTCTGGTGAAGGTGCCGGCGCGGGACGGGATCTACCGATATGCGCTTCCGGCCTCGGTCCAATCCCCACCGCCGCGCGCGCAGGAACACGTTGCCGCCGTGATGCGGGAGTTTGCCAGATCGGTCGAGACCGCGCTGGACCTGATTCTCGTGAAGACCGTTCCCGGCGGCGCCCCCCCGGTGGCCCAAGCCATTGACGATGCACAATGGACCGAGGTCGCCGGGACCCTGGCCGGTGAGGACACGATCATCGTCGTGCCGCGGCGGAAGAGCGCGCAGCGCGCCGTTGCCCGACGGCTGCGCGAGCTACTCGGCTGAGGATCCAACCTCCAACCCTTCAGCACCGGGTATAATGAAGCGCAATGAAAGATTTTCGGGGGAGGCTACCCGGTCTCTCCCAGATCCGTACGCCTCCCTGGCTGGCGAAGGCGCTGATCGGCGCCGGTACGTTTGCCGCGCTGACGATCATCCTCGGCGTCCAGCAACTGCCCAGCCGCGTGGAGCTGGCCGAAGGGCAAGTCAGCCCGCGCGACCTCGAAGCGCCGCGCACGGTGGACTACGTCGATACGCTGGCGACGGAGAACCAGCGCCGTGAGGCTGCTGCCAGCGTGCGGCCTGTTGCCCGCGCGTCGTCTGCCGCCACGGAGGCCGCCAAGGCCACCGTCGCCCAGCTCTTCGACGTCATCCTGCGCGTGCGCACGGCCCCCGGCGGCGTGGAAGAACGGGTCGCTGCACTCAGCCGCGAGTCTCCCGTTCCTCTCAGCGATCCCTCCGTTCTGGCCGCGCTGACGCTGGGACGGGCGGAACTCGACGCCGCGCGCCGGGTGGCCGAGCAGGTCGTCACCCAGGTGATGACGGAGGAGGGGATCCCCGAAGACGGCCTCGCCCACGCGCAGGAAACCGCGCGCGTCCTCCTGCGCAGTCAGCCCGTGTCCGGCCGCACGCTCACCGTGGCCAGCGCCGCGGTGGCCGGGGCCCTGCGCCCCAATCTGATCATCGACACCCGCACCACCGAGACCCTGCGGCGCCGCGCGCGCGAGAGCATCGAACCGGTGACGGTCCGCGTCCTGCGCGGTGAGGTCATCGTCCGCCGCGGTGAAGTCATCACCGCCGCGCACATGCAGAAGCTCGCCGCCGTCGGACTCATCGCGCCTCCGTTTTCCTGGTTCCGGGTGGCCGGGATGGCGATGATCGTCTTGCTGCTGCTGATGGTGACCGCGGTGTACCTGCGGCAGTACCATGCGGACATCTGGGACCAGGACAAGCTGCTGCTGGCGTGGAGCCTTGGCGTGGTGCTGACCCTCGCCCTGGCCAGGATCATGGTGACGCGATTCAATCCCTACGTCATTCCGGTCGCGGCGGGGACGACGCTGATCGCGGTGCTGCTGCGGCCGCGTGTCGCGCTGTACACTGCGGCCGTGCTGAGCCTGCTGTTCGCGGTCACCGCCGGCGGCGACATCGCGCTGGGCCTGGTGGCGTTCATCGGGGCCACCACGGGCGCCTTCGCCATCAAACGCATCAGCCACCGCACCGACTTGATCGTCGCCGGCCTTCGGGTCGGGGTTGCCAACGCGCTGGCGATCGCGGGGCTGGGCTTGGCCGATCAGCTTCCGGTCTACCCGGAAGTCCTCGGCGATGCGCTGTTCGGCCTGGGCAACGGTGTGCTGGTGGGCATCATCGCCATCGGCGCGCTGCCGTATCTCGAGCACCTGTTTGGTCTGGTCACGCCGATCAAACTGCTGGAGCTCAGCAACCCCGGGCATCCGCTGCTGCGCCGCTTACAGATGGAGGCGCCGGGGACCTATCATCACAGCATCATGGTGGCGAACCTGGCGGAGGCGGCCGCGGAGGCGATCGGCGCGGATGCGATCCTGGCCCGTGTCGGCACCTACTACCACGATATCGGGAAGATCAAGCGTCCCGTCTTCTTCATCGAAAACCAAATTGGGGTGGACAACCCCCATGACAAGATGTCGCCGAACCTCTCCGCGCTTACGGTGATGGCGCACGTCCGCGACGGGCTGGAGTACGCGAAGGAGTACAAACTGCCCCAGGCGGTCGCCGACTTCATCCCGCAGCACCACGGCACCAACATCGTGACATACTTCTACCATCAGGCCGTGGAGCGGGGCGATGCGCCGGAGGAGGAGGCGTTCCGGTACGAGGGGCCGCGGCCGCGTACCAAAGAGACCGCCATCGTCATGCTGGCCGATGCGGCGGAGGGCGCCGCGCGGGCCATGACGCGCCCCGCCCCCGACCGGCTGGAGCAGATGGTGCGCCGCATCATCCGTGAAAAACTCGAAGACCAGCAGCTCGACGAGTGCGACCTGACGTTCCACGATCTGAACGTGATCGCGGAAACCTTCACCCGGCTGCTGGCGAGCATGTTCCATCCGCGTGTCGAGTATCCGGATCTGGAGCGAGACCTCTCCGGCCGGCGGCGGGCGGTCGGTGCCCCGGCGCGCTGAATCCAGGCGATGCGCGTCTGGGTGCACCGCCGCGTAGGCCGGCCGGGGATCGCGCCGCGCCGCCTGAAGCAGATCGTGGCCGCGGCGCTGCGGCGGGAGCACGCGCCCGAGGGGACCGCGGTCAGCGTGGTACTGGTGGACGATCCGGCCATCAGACGCCTGAACCGTAGGTTCTTGCGCAGAGATCGGGCCACCGATGTGCTCGCGTTTCCGATGAATAATGCCGCGTCCGGCAAGTCCGCGCCCCCGCGATCCCGGATACTAGGAGAGGTTGTGATCTCGATCGACCGGGCCCGGGCTCAGGCCCGGCGTGCCGGGCATTCGGTGCGCGCGGAGGTGGCGCTGCTGGCCGTGCATGGCGTCCTGCATCTCACCGGGTACGAGGACCACTCGGCCGCCCAATTCGCTCGGATGGACCGCCGCCAACGGCAAATCCTCCGCGAGATTGGGGAGGAGGTCCGGGGATGACGCCCCTGTCGCAGGGAAGCCGGCGCGGGCTGGCCGCCACGTTCGCGTACGCATTCGCCGGGCTGCGCTACGCGGTACGCACGCAGAGCACCTTCCGCCTGCTGTTGATCATTGCGGTCGCCGTTGCGGCGTTGACGGTCGCCCTGGGGCTCAGCACGACTCGGACCGCCATCGTGATGCTGGCGATGGCCCTGGTGATCGCCGCCGAACTGTTCAACACGGGCGTGGAGGCGGTCGTGGATCTGCTGGTCGAGCAGAATCACCACTCCGCCGCGAAGGTGGCCAAGGACATCGCCGCCGGGTCCGTGCTGACGACCGCCGTGGCCGCCGCCGTCGTCGGGGTCCTGGTGCTTGGCCCCCCGCTGGGTGAAGCGCTGGGGCTGGCCCGCGGCCTGGCCGTATCGATCTCCCGCTGGGCGGCCGCGGTCCTGCTCGCCGCCGGCGCTGTGGGGTTCATCCGGCTGCTGTTCGGAAACGGCAACCGCGAAACAGGAAACGGCCGAACCTTCAGCTAGCCAGCCGGCCCCGTCTCCTTCCCCGGAAAGGACCCCCGTCCCCGCGCGTCGTACAGTTCCGGGTGACTACCCCGGTGTGATCACAAGGCTCAGGAGGTGGGCATCTTGCGAAAGTCGATTGCCTTTGTGCTGGCGATCGCGCTGACCGTTGCCGTTGTGTCGTACACGGTCGTGGCGCAGCCGCGGAGCCGGCTCGACACGGTGAAGGGCCGCGGCAAACTCATCTGTGGGGTCTCCGGCGAGACGGTCGGTTTCAGTTTTCCGGATCCGGCCTCCGGCCGGATGACGGGTTTTGACGCGGACTTCTGCTACGCCGTCGCGGCGTTCATCGACGTGGACTCGGTGGAATTCACCCGGCTGACCTCGGCGAGCCGCATTCCGGCGGTCGTCTCCGGATCCGTGGACGTCGTCTTCCGGACGACGACCGTGACCATTACGCGCGACGACCAGGTCGACTTTGGCCCCGTGACCTTTTACGACGGCCAGCGGTTGCTGGTGCGGACCGACTCCAGGATCAACGGGCTGGACGATCTGAACGGCGCCCGGATCTGCTCGCAGGCGGGCACCACCAGCGAGCGCAACATTACCGACCAGATGCGCCTGCGCAACTTCCGCTTCCAGCTCATCACGTTCGCACAGCCCAAGGAGGCGTTCGACGCCCTGGCGGCCGGACGGTGTGACGTGTGGACGACGGATGCCAGCCAGCTCACCGCCTTCCGGGCCACCGCGTCGAGTCCGGCGGACTTCAAGGTCGTGGGCAGGGAATTCAGCGACGAGCCGCTGGCCCCGATGTATCAGGAGAATGACTCCACCTGGGCGGCGGCCGTGAACTGGACCGTGTGGGGGATGATCCTGGCGGAAGAACTCGGCGTGACCTCGGCCATCGCCCGCACCCCGGCCCGTCTGGGCGAGTTGACGGCGAAGGATCCGATCGTGAAAAACCTCGTGGAGCTAAGGGGTGGGGCGATGCTGCGCGTGCTGCGTCTGGTCGGCAACTATGGCGAGGTCTACGATCGGTACTTCGGACCGCGCCAGCGGACGGCAATCACGCGCAACGGAACCCGCAACGAACTGGCCAAGACCGGCGGGGCGATGACCAGCCGGCCGTTCCGGCCGTAGCCGCGACCCTAACCGATCGAGTGTGAGGCGGGCGTGCGCTGTAGGGCGTGCGCCCGTTCTCACATCGGTTAGGCAGCCGTGATCTCGCCGATGCCTCCGTGGTGGCGCGACGCCCGCAAGCAGGCCGTCGCCGCGCAAATCCTGTTTGTGCTGGTCATCTCCGCGCTGCTGTGGGGCGCGTCCGTCGCGCTGCAGCACAGCTTCGTCCGGCAGAACATCCGTCTGGATTGGAGCTTCTGGCGGCGGCCCGCGGGGTTCTACCTCAGCGCGCTGAGCTGGACGGTGGATCCGGCGACGTGGAGCCTGAAGTCCTACGACCCGTCGGATTCCGCCGGGGCCGCGATGATCGCGGGGTTGTTCAACACCATCAAGGTGGCGGTGCTGGGGATCCTCCTGGCCGCCGCGCTGGGTCTGATCGTGGGGATTGCCCGGCTGGCCCGCAACTGGCTGGTCGGCCGCCTGGCGCTGGCATACGTGGAGGCGCTGCGCAATACCCCTCTGTTGGTGCAGCTGTTCTTCTGGTATTTTGCCGTGTTCCTGCAGCTGCCGAACGGCTCGCTGCAACAGCCGCCGATCCGCTTCTTCGGCGATTTCATCGTGCTCACGAATTCCGGCCTGGCGTTCGGCGGGCACGTGGTCCAGCGTTTCGGCAGGCTGGTCGTCGACGGAGGCGTGCAGCTGACGCCTGAGTTCGCGGCGCTGGTGCTGGGGCTCAGCGTGTACACGTCCGCATTTATCGCCGAGATCATCCGCGGCGGGATCCTTGCAGTGCCGCGCGGACAAATGGAATCCGCGCGCAGCCTGGGGCTGTCCTACGGGCAGGCCCTGCGGTTGATCATCCTCCCGCAGACCCTGCGGCTGGTGATTCCGCCGCTGGGGAACCAGTTCTTGAACCTGACCAAGAACAGCAGCCTGGCCATCGGCATCGGCTACGCCGAATTCCTGACGGTGGCCAACACCGTCAGCAGCCAATCGTTCCGGTCTCTTGAGGCGTTCACGTTTGTCACGCTCGGGTACCTCGTGCTGTCGCTGACCATGTCGGCGATGCTGAACCTGCTGCGCGCGCGCCTGCGTCTCCCAGGCACGGCCGGCTAAGCCCATGGCCGCGCGACTCGACACCCTCGCCGCGCCCTCGGACCGCCTTACGGCGCTGCAGTGGCTCCGGCGGAATCTGTTTGACGGTGTGTGGAACGCTCTCCTCACGGTGCTGACCGCGGCGTTGCTGGCCTGGATCGGTGGGTCGGCGCTCCTCTGGGCCCGGACGGCGCACTGGAACGTGATCACCGACAACCTCCGCTTCTGGCTGGTCGGCTTGATGCCGGTCGAGCTCATCCCACGGGCGCTGTGGGCCGGCGGGCTGGTCGCGGTGATGGCCGTGCTCACACTGGTCGGGCGGCGGCTGCGGGTGCCCGCCCGCGGGCTGGCCGGCGCGTGGGGCGGGATCCTGATCGCGGTGCTGTGGATCATGGCTCCGATCCGCCTGGATCAGGTCGGCGGGTTCTACCTGACCATCCTGCTGGCGGTGGTGGCCATCGCCGCGTCCTTCCCGGTGGGCGTGCTGGTGGGCATCGGGCGCGTCAGCGCGCTGCCGGTGGTGCGGTACGCGGCCACGGCCTACATCGAGCTGATTCGCGGCGTCCCATTCATCGCCGTGCTGCTGTGGTTCTCCATCTTCGTTAGCCTGATCTCCGGCGACGCGCTGACGAAAGTGCAGCGGGCGATGATCGCGATGACGATCTTCAGCTCCGCCTACGTCGGGGAGATCATGCGGGCGGGCATCGAGGGCGTCCCGCGGGGGCAGGTCGAGGCGGCCCGGGCGGTGGGACTGTCGACCGCGCGCACGATGTGGCACATCGTGCTGCCGCAGGCGTTCCGCAACATGATTCCGGCGCTGGTGGGGCAGTTCATCAGCCTGTTCAAGGACACGTCGCTGACCGTGATCATCGGGTTGACCGAGCTGGTGGGCACCGGCAGGGCGCTGCTGTCGATCACCTCCTACCTGCACGACGTGCGGGAGGTGTTCGTCTTCCTGCTGGTGGTATTCTTCATCTGTTCCTA